>CAZNOE010000100.1:10563-13168 GCA_964574525.1 uncultured Bifidobacteriaceae bacterium | reverse complement strand
TCGGAAAAACCAGATCGAAATCGTTCCAATGCAAGACCCCATCCTCGACGGTGAAGTTCTTGAACCGTTTGATATCGAGATAAGCTTGAATGGAGGGATGGGCGGAACTTTTCAAGAATGGGCCGAAATCCATCGTACTCTCGTGGCCGTCGTCGAAACGGATAACGAGCTGGTACGCCGCAACGTGACGGACTGCCTCAATCCGGACGACCTTGGGCATCCGCCTCTTCGTTTTCTTCTCTTCCAACGCAATCATTTCACTCTTCGGGTGATTGTCTCAGCCTTCACGGGCCGATGATGCACAAAGAACTCGACCCACTTCTCGACTATGTCTGCCGACCGCCGCGAGACAAGCAACTCAAAGTCCGCCAGCGCCTTTCCTGTGAGCGGACGCATGCCCGCGACCGGCACGATGCGAACTCCCGTCACCAAGCCGTTCACGATGATGAGTTCCGCCTTGCTCTCTCGCCCTTGGTAGAACCCGTGAACGTGGACCGGCTCATGGTCGTTCGCATAAAAGTAAACTCGCAGGCCGAAATAATCATAAAGCTTCGGCATAGGTGGGCTGACTCATGCCATCTTCGGCGCCAGTTGACCCACACCATGACGAGACTCCCCGTTGCCACTCGCGCCGATATTCGCCGGCTCCGGATGATAATGCTCCAGTTCCTCGCCTTTGCGCACGAGTCGGGCGCTGTTGAAGATCACAATCAGCGAGCCGACGTTGTGCAGGATCGCGGCGACAATCGGGGTTAGGTAACCAAAGGACGCGGCGGTCAGCCCAACGATGATGAACAGCACGCCGAACAGGAAATTCTGGTTGATGACCGCGCGCGTGCTGCGCGAGAGCTTCACCAGGAATGGCAGCCGGCGGAGGTCGTTGTTCATCAGCGCAATCGTCGCGCTGTGGATCGCCACCTCGCTGCCCGCCGCGCCCATGGCGATGCCGATGTCGCCAGCCGCGAGCGCCGGGGCATCGTTCACGCCGTCGCCCACAACGGCCACCTTGTAGCCCTTGGCTTTCATGCCGCGGACGAACTCGACTTTGTTCTGCGGGAGACATTCTCCTTTGGCTTCTTCGCAGCCGATCTCGGCGGCGACACGCGTCGCCACGGGCTGGCGGTCGCCGGAAATCATTGCGATACGACGCACGCCGGCTTCTTTCAACTCGACGAGCGATTCCTTTGCTTCGGCGCGGGTCTGGTCCTGCAAGCCAACCCAGCCGATGCATTTGCCGTCGCGAGCAACAAAAATCAGGCTCCAACCTTCGGTTTCATTAAGGTCAACGGATTTCTCAAACTCGTCCCTCACTCCGTTGTCCTTGAGCCACTGCGCGCGCCCCACGAGGATTTTTGCGCCGCCGACATCCGCCTTCACGCCGCGTCCTGCGGTTTCGGCAAAGTTCTGCGGCTCGGCGAGCGGCACGCCGGCTTCGCCGGCAATTTGCGCGAGGGCTTTGGCCGTCGGGTGGTTGCTGTATTTCTCGGCAGACGCGGCGATGCGGAGCAATTCAGCGGGCTTCGTGTCACCCAGCGGCGCGAGCCGGCTCACGGCGAGTTGGCCGGTCGTGAGCGTGCCGGTTTTGTCGAAGATGAAGGCATTGATTTTCGCCGCAAGTTCGATATCGGCGACGTTCTTGATCAAAATGCCGAGTCGCGCGGCGGCAGAAAGCGCCGCAACCATCGCCGTCGGCGTGGCGAGGATGAAGGCGCACGGACACGAGACGACCAGCACGGCGATGACGCGATTCAAGTCGCGCGTGAACGCCCAGACCAGCGCAGCGATGACCAGCACGAGCGGCGTGTAAAAGCTCATGTACTGGTCCACGATCTTCATGATGGGCAGTTTGGTTTTTTCCGCCGCCAGGATGAGTTCGCGCACGCGGCCCAGCGTGGTGTCGGTCCCGGCGCGGGTCACCTTGATTTCGAGGACGCCGGTGAGATTCTGCGTGCCGGCGAAAACGTCGTCGCCCGGCTTCTTGTCCACGGGCAGGGATTCGCCGGTGATGGTGGCCTGGTTGAACGATCCCTGACCGCTGACGATGACGCCGTCCGCCGCGACATTATCGCCCGGCCGAATCCGAATCACATCGCCGACCGCCAATTCGCTCGCGGGAATTTCCTCTTCACTCTTGTCCGCTTTGATGCGCCGGGCCTTCGTAGGCGTGAGTTTGATAAGCGATTCAATCGAAGCACGCGCGCCTTCGGCCGTGCGGGTTTCGATGATCTCGCCCATCAACATGAAGAACGCCACGACGCCGGCGGTCTTGTAATCGCCGGATGCAAAGGCGGCGAGGACGGCGATGGCGACCAGTTCATTGATGCTGAGGCGGCCCTGTTTCAGATCCTTGATCGCCGTGACGAGAATCGGGTAGCCGAGAATGAGCGCGCCGATCATCGCGCTCGCGCTGGCGATGGTGCTGGAGCTGGCGACCGCATGGGCCTGCTGGAAGAGCCAGTCCACCAGAAATGCGTTGATGACGAAGACGACGCCGACGAGCGTTTGCCACAGTCGCACGGGCGCGTGCTCGTGGTCGTGGCCGCAAGTGGCGCAGGACTCGTCGTGTTCGTGGTCGTGTTGGCTGAGAAGGGAGGTGACTTGCATG
>CAZNOE010000100.1:0-10463 GCA_964574525.1 uncultured Bifidobacteriaceae bacterium | reverse complement strand
TTGAAGCGCGCCGCCGTGGCTATCAAGGCGTTGTTCAAAGCGTTTTGCACCGCGTTGGAGGCATTGACGAAACCGAACACGTAGCGAACCGGTTCTTCGATCCGGTAAGATAGGATGGCTTTCGTGTGAACGATGTTGCCGTCGGCGGTGATGGCATAGCCGTCAATGGCCGGGTTCAGCGAAGGTCGGGGCTGGGGTTCAGCATCAGCGGCTTCTTCCACTGAGCTTTGGGCAAACCAGCCTACGGTGGATTTCACCTGCTGAATTTCGGTGATCGGAACTTTGACCACTTCATCAATCGGATAGGGCCAGGCCCAATGCGGCCCCGCGCCCAGCAACACTTTGTCACCTTCACCCACGGCTCTGCCAAAGCGAAGCTTGATGGCCTTTTCCTGCGGACCAACGGTGAAGAAGCCGGAGAAAAGAAACACGGCAAGCAGCAAAACCATCACCGCTTTGACGACGGCAAAACTGCTGCGCAATGCCTCGGCCAGCGCTTGCGACCCGCTGTCCACCGGTGTCGGGGGCGGCGTGGGTTGGGCGTGTTCTTGTCCGTTGCTCATTGTGTTCTATCGCCTTCCGGGCGCGTTCGTGGGGAAACCCTGAAACAGATCAAAGGGCGGCGTGCGCTGGTCGAAAATCAAAGTCGCCCGTTCCTTGAGCGAATCTTCCAGCGCCTTGAGACGCAAATCAAAATTCGCCAGCGCCGGATTCTTTTCGAAAACGGGCAGGAATTCCGCCGCAGCCGCTTCCCCCTGTCCACGGATGAGCGTGGCCTGGCCTTCGGCATTAACCAGCAACTCCGCGGCTTTGCGGTTGGCCGTCGAGCGAATGATTTGCGCCTCAGCTTCGCCGCGATTTTGCGCATCGCTGATGAGGGTCTGGCGCTCGGAGGTCATGCGCTCGAACACGTTTTGCGTGACGCTCTCCGGCAGGCCGAGCTTCTTGATGCCGAGGTATTCGATGCTGACGCCCCAATTGTTCGCCTGTATTTGCGATTGCGCCTGCGCCTTGATCTCGTTTTCGATGGCGTCGAATTTCAATTCCTTTTCGTCCGCGTTGACGAAGTCCGAGAGCGGATGTTTGCCGACAACGGCGGCTTTGGCCTGCGTGACAATGTCTTCCAGTTTGCGCTCAGCCTCGTTGATCGAGCCGCCCTTGAATTTTGGGAAGAACACCTTTGCGTCGGTGATGCGCCAGCCGACATAGACGGTCGTGAGGAGGTTGTTGTTATCCGCCGTGAGCGTCTCGGTGAACTTGTCTTCGAAGTTCTGAGTGCGCTGGTCAAACTTGTAAACCCGCTGAATCGGCGGCGGCCATTTGAAATACGGGCCGGGCTGGGTGAGCGGCCGCGTCGGATTGCCAAATGTGGTGACGACGGCAACTTCCGACTGGCGCACTTGAAACATCAACAGCCACAGCGCGAAAATCACGATCAGCACAACGCCGACGATGAGGGTCAACAGATTCCGTTTCATGACATTACTTGGTTTGGGGGGGCGGCACGGTCAGACGAAACATATCTTCGCCAATCTTATCCTGCAGGTCGAACACGATGACGTCGTCCGTATTCGTCGTGAGCAAAACATACTTGCGCGCCTTGGCGGTGGCGTGGGCGAACGTGCGAAAATAAGCGCGTTGCATGTAAACCGACGGCGCGGCGTTGAACGCCGGAATCTGGTTCGTGAACGCCGCCGCACGCGAAACCGCGGCGACCTGCAGGCGTATCCGTTCCACTTCCGCGTTGTTCGTAATGGCAAACGCTTGCGCCGTGGCCAGAGCGTTCGTCCTTATGGCGTCGGCCTGCGCGGCGAGAACTTTCGCCTGCCGCTGGTGGATCGCACCGACAACCTTTTCGTAGTCGGGCGCGACTTTGGACGGTGGGTGAACATCCTGCAAGCCGACGAACAGTATGTTCGCCCCGAGCTTGTAACCATCCGCGGCAGCCTGAATCCGGTCGCGCAATGCCTGTGCCGCCTCGAGGCGGGTCCGTGACATGATTTCATTCAGGTCCACGCTGGCGAGGTAGCGCACGACTTCGCGCGTGGCGACCTGTTGGAGGAGATTTGAGCTGTCTTCGTGGTTGTAAGCCCACGCTGTGAGGTCGCGGATCTGGAATTGCACCGGAATGCCCCCGGCGAGAAGGCTCACGGGCGGCGCGCGGCGGCTGCCGGTTGGTGCGCCTTCAGTCGCGGCTTGTTCGCGGCTGGCGACCAGGAAATTCTCCTCCTTCGTGTGCGCCCCGCCAGTCCAGAGAATGGTTCTTTCGTGTTCGCTCTCCTCTCCGGGCGTGAAGCCTACATTCAGAACCTGAATCTGCTCGGTGCGATAGCGATAAGTTTTGTCCAGCGGCCACGGCAACTTCAAGTGCGCCCCCGGCCCGAGCACTCCGCGGCTCGCAACCGGCTGGCCGAAGCGCTCCAACAACACCTGTTCGCCGGACTCAACAAAGATGAAGCACGTCGAAAGCAACAACACGCCCAGTTGCAGCAGAATCAGCCAGGCGAGCGCCTTTTCGAAAAAGCGGTAAAACCACGTCTCGGAAACCTTGAAGCCAAACTGGTAATCCAGCGCCTGCGCCGCGGTGGTGATCAATCCTTCCGGCTGGCCGAGCAACCCGACGAGCCGGCTCTCGTAAAGCGGCCGCACGACTTTGCCCTTCACGCGCGGGCGGTAGATTTCGAGAATCAGCGTGACCAGAGTTTCCAGCGCGATCAGTCCCAGCACTCCGCACAAGACGCGCGCGACGTAAAAATCTGTCTTCGGGAACTCCGCTTTGACGCCCGCGATTCCCAGCGCGGTCAGAAAACAAAGATATGCGCCCAGCAGCAGATAATTTGCGCCAGGGCGCAAGAGGCGGTGGTCCTCAAGCCGGGCCATGGTCGCCGAGAAGCGCCCCAGCAAAAACAAAACCAACGCGAACAGCCCAAACAATGACAATGCCACCATCGCGCGGTCTGCCGCCACGCCGATGTCGGCTTTGGACAGCCAGCGCCACAGGAAAAACACAGCGAGCCCTTCAAGAATGAAGAGGACCGCTGTGAAAATGGGAACAAAAAAACGTTCAAACTGCTCGCGTGAGCGTTGAGCCGGAAAAATCTCCGCGTCCTTGGATTCGAACAAAGCCGCGCTGCCCTTCGACCGGGCCATCTCCTCCAGTTCCAGCTTTTCCACGCGCTCCTGTTCTTCGAGCCGCATCTGGAACCAGCTCACGAAAGCAACGAGGACGCCCACACCAACGTAGGCCGCGGTGACCTGGCCGGCGAGCGAATTGGCGTAGCGCGCCACGATAAATCCTGCCACGCCCACGCCCAGCAGCACGAGCAGGTTCACCAAGCCGTTCCTTTGAATGTTGCGATCCATTTCTCTGGCGTTACAACGTTGATTCGTCAAAACGTTGCGACGGTCTGATTCGTGCCCCGTTTCAACGTTTCAACTTTTTTAACGATTTAACGCGTCATGATAGTTCCCGTTCTTCGAAGAACGTGACCGCGAGTGCCAGCACCGCGCCGACGTAGCAGAGGACGTAGGCGAACGCTTTGCCAACATAGCCCCAGTGAAACGTGCTCTTGCCGGCGTCAAGCGCGTCCGCGAGCCAAAAAGCCTGCCAGTTCGGTATCACCGTGTAAAGCACCGTTCCCCACCACTGACCCCTTTCCGCAGGCCGACCGAAGAGATAGTCCGACATCAACCCCACCAGGAACAGCGCCGAGCAAATGGCGAGCGTGGGAATCATATCGAACCGCGTCGAGCAGGCCAGCGCCAGCGCGGCCAAAATCCACAGTGCGAACAGAATCAAGATTGCTGCTGGCAGCAGCCGCCAGTCCACCTGTCCCATCTCATTCGAACTCACCTTCTGTGAGGTAAACTGGAAAATCAGAAAAGCCGCCACTGTCACTGTCACCAGAAGTGCAAAAACGGCGTCGCTGACGAAGGGCCGGCGCAGGAAAAAATTACTGAATCCGCCCAGCGCGTAAGCCACGACGACGCCTGCTGAAAAGATCGCGAGTGCCGCCAGGTCCGTGCTTCCGTACGCGTCGAACGCCATCCGGCTGGCCACGAGGGCCGCGACCAGGTTCACGTAGGTCAGAAGAGTCAGGCCCGCGATCAGCCCCACATATTTTGCCAGTAAAAATTGCGCACGCCCGACCGGTTTGGACAACACGGCGAGCGCCGTGCCCGTTCGAATCTCACGCGCCAATGAGGCCGAAGCGCTCAAGACCGCGCCGAATAATCCAGCAAGCAACATGACAGCCAGGGTGCTGTTCTTGACCAGCTTCGGCTCGTCGCCGAACGCAAAATAATAGGGCGTGGCGAGGAAGATTTCGAAGACAGCGGACGCCGTCATGAGCAGCAGAAACACGGGCTGGCGCACCAGTTCCATGAATGCGTTCGTGGCGATTGTCGCAAATTGTCGCATTGGCCGTCTTTAACTGCTGCTTCCGATTGGAAGCGTACGAATCACAGGTTCGGTTGTAAATCGGTATTCCATCGCCGGTTGGTTTTTGCCAAGGCTTGCGAGCCGGCCTCACTGGTCACTTCTCTGGCTCATCTTGCCCGGTGCGGTGGCGGATGAAAACTGTGCGTTTGAATGCACATCCCTTCAGACTCTGGCCGCATACCCTGACTGGTTCGCTCAAGACAAAAATCATTTGATTGGATTGAGGGCTTCGATCACCGCACGCGCGACGACCGGGATAATGTCGCGTTCGTTCGCGTGGCCGGTGGTGAAAACCACGAGCACGAACCGCGTGCCGTTGGGCAATTCCACATACGCTGCGTCGTGCCGCGTCTCGCTCGTCCAACCGGCCTTCGACCATAACTTCGCGCCCTCGGGTAACGCCTTGCCCGTGTAATCACGCGATTGGGATTCGGCGTCCTTGTCAAACGGGCGGCGTTTGAGCAGCTCCATCATCTGCTTGCTTCGTTCAGCCGTCACCGCTTTGCCGGTCGCTATTTCTGTTAGTAAGCGCGCGGTCGCGTCGGTGGTCAGCCAGTTGCGGTGATTCGGCTTGTGGAGTTTCACTGACTGCATCTCGCGCCCGTATGGTCCTTCGCACCACGGCTTGCGGTTGACGTTGATGTTCTTGTAACCGAGCGACGCAAAGTGGCGGTTCACCGCATTGCGCTTGTCATACCACTTCTCCAACTCGGCAGATGGCAATTCCGGACCGCTGGTCGTGTCCGTGAGCGAATCCACAATGAGGCCGGTCGCTTCGTTGTACGAATCCACGATCATGTCATGCATCGCGCGGCGAAGTTCCTCCGTGTCCTTCAACTTGCCGTCCTCCATCCAGCGATGTGCAGCTACGAGATACAAAAGTTTGATCACGCTCGCGGGATAAACCTGCTCGTCGCCGCGAAAACTGCCTCGCTCCGGCTTCGACGGGTCGCGCAAATCCACCAGCGTCGCGGCAAGCTGGCCGGCCTCGAGCTTCTTGTCCGAAAATTGTTCGAGCGTGCGCTTCACGGCGCGATCGACGATTTCCTGCACGCGCGGTGCAGGACGAATTTCCGGCGACGAACTGGTTTGACAAGAGGCCATTTGCACGCGTGCGACGATTATCAGGATTGCGAGCCAAAAAGGAGTGCAGACTGGAAAATTCATGCGGCGACAATTTCAGAAGATTGTTGGTGGTGCAAGCCCCCGGCTTGGTTTCTCCAACTCACGTGACGCTCACCGCTTCTCCCTGCTGCCGCGTGGCGAGCTGGCCGCCGCCATCTGACACGCGTTCGCAATGTTGTCGAGAGTCGCTAGAAACTTTTCGCGCGCGTCCGGCGGCAGAGCACCCAGGACTTCATTCTGCAAAGCAACGGCGACTTCGCGCGCCGCTTCGTAACGGGTTTGGCCGCGAGGCCTCAGGCGCAGCCGGTTGGCACGGCGATCCCGCTCGTGGGTTTGCCGTTCGATCAGTCCCGCTTTCTCCATACGTTCCAACAGCGCCGCCACGGTGTTCGGATCGCTGCTCATGAGGGACGTGAGTTCTCTTTGCGAAATCCCTTCGTGTTCCAAGAGGGTCCGCATCACGGTGAATTGGTCCGGCGTCAGCCCAAGATGCGCAATGCGCCGGCGAAAAGCCTGGTTCAGGCCGTACCACGCACGTCGCAGCAACGGAGGCAGTCGTCGCCGTTCGGGTGAATCAACCGCCGGCGCGGCAGCGGACGTTTTCTTCAGGTTGACAGGCATGAAACAAGGGTGTCGAAGCGGAATGATACGTGTAAGTATTATTGCATTGCAATCCGAATGCCGGTGGACAATATTTGCCGGCGTCGCGAAAAATGTTTGCGGCGCAACGTGGGTTGGCGCCGAATTCGCACCGGAAATGCCATGAAATCAACAATTGCTCTGGGCGCAATCAGCCTGCTGTTGGCCGTCAGTCTGGCGACTCCTCAAATCACTGGCGCGGAACCGGCCCACGGCTGGCCGGCCTGGCGCGGGCCGCAGCAAAACGGTTCGTCACTCGAAAAAAATCTGCCGGACGCTGTTGACACGAAGAAGCCGCTCTGGGTCGCGGACTTTCCCGGTCAATCCACACCAGTCATCGCGAATGGCAAGCTCTACATCATGGGCTATCTTGGCGACGGACCGGACTTGCAGGAGGGCATTACGTGTTTCGACGCCGAAACCGGCAAACAGCTCTGGACTCAGCGCTACAACGATTTTCTCAGTGATACGATTTACTTCCGCTACGCGACATCCAGCCCGGCGGTTGACCCGGAGACGGGGAATGTCTTCATGCAAGGCACGCAGGGAATTCTTGCTGCGTTCACATCCGATGGGAAATTGATTTGGAACCATTCAATGATGGAGATGTTCGGGCGGCTGACCTTCCCGAACGCGCGCACGGCATCGCCGGTGATTGACCGCGATCTCGTCATCACGCGCGGCATCACCGCCAACTGGGGCGCGCAAGGCCCGGCCGGGGATCGGTTCTATGCCTTTGACAAGAACACCGGCGATCTGGTGTGGTCTTCCAGCCCGGGCGACCGGCCCAAGGACAACTCTTTTTCGCATCCTTATCTCAGTTGGCTCGGTGGTAAGCGCGTGCTCTATTCGGCGACCGGCGACGGCAGCGTGGTCTGCGTGAACGCGCGCACCGGCGAACCGCTCTGGCGCGTGCCACTGTTTAAGGCAGGCATCAACGCCTCCGTGGTCGTCCACAACAATGACAAGATCATCGCGATTTACGGCGTTCCGTATGAGCCGGGCCAGTTGATCGCGATAAAGATTCTGGACGTCGCACC
This sequence comes from uncultured Bifidobacteriaceae bacterium, assembly GCA_964574525.1. Classification (GTDB taxonomy): domain Bacteria; phylum Verrucomicrobiota; class Verrucomicrobiia; order Limisphaerales; family JADLHS01; genus WYBW01. The sequence goes on along the minus strand of CAZNOE010000100.1, from coordinate 3,218 downwards.
CACGAACGCTGCGGCCGGCCCCGTCGTGCTGGAGCGTGAAAAGGTTCAACTGTGGGCCGCCGACATCTCGACCTCCACCAGTTCGCCTATTCTCGCTGGCGACATGATCTATGTGGTCGCGGAGAAAGGTGACTTGTGCGCCGTGGACGCGAAGACCGGCGAAGTAAAATGGAAACTCAGGATCGGCACCGAGGAGAGGAATTCCTCTCCGCTCTTCGCCGACGGCAAACTTTACGTGCCGATGCTCGAAGATCCCGACACGAAGACTTCCGGCGGCGATGCGGGCACAACCGGCGCGTTCTACATCGTGAAACCCGGCGACAAGTCCGGTGAAATCATTTCGCACGTCGCACTGGACGGCCGTTGCTTCGGCACGCCCGTGGCCTACAACGGCAAAGTTTACATGCAAACCACGCGTCACTTGTACTGCTTCGGCAAGGCGGGCACCAACCCGGGTTTACCGCCCGAGCCGGCGCCAGAAAAGTGGCCGGTCGCAGGTGCAGCCAAATCGGTCCAGGTTATTCCGTCTGAGGTTACATTGCGTCCAGGGCAGGCCGCGACGTTCCATGCCCGCTCGATTGATGCGAACGGTTTTGTGGTCGAGGACATCAAGGATCTGAAATCGCTGAAGTGGGCGTCGTTTATCCCACCCACAGCCCGCGTGAAATCCACGATGAACGGTTCGTTCAACGCCGAGGGCAAACTCGTCGCCGATGCTGCGACCAAACCATCGGCGGGCGCGTTCGAAGCGACGCTTGGCGATCTGAAAGGCTACATCCGAGGTCGCGTGCTGCCGTATCTGCCGCTCCAGCAGGACTTCGAGTCGTTCACGCTTTCCGAGACCAACGCGAGCGACGGCGCGCTTTTTGCCTATCCGCCATTGCCGTGGATCGGCGCACGGTTCAAGTTCGAGGTGCGCGACAAGGACGGCAGCAAAGTCCTGACGAAGACGACGGATAACAGTTTCTTCCGGCGGGCGTTTGTCTTCATCGGCGCGCCCGACGCGAAGAATTACACCATCGAAGCCGACGTGATGAGCGACGGCAACCGGCGCAAAATGTCTGAAGTCGGCGTCATCAACCAGCGCTACCTGGCCGTCCTGAAGGGCAACGACCAAAAGTTGGAAATCAACTCGAACCTCGAACGGCTGCGCGTGGCGGCGGATTTCAAGTGGCTGCCGAACGTGTGGTATCACCTTAAGTCGCGCGTGGACGTCGCCGGGGATGGGTCTGGCACGGTGCGGGCCAAGGCGTGGAAAAAAGGCGATCCCGAGCCGGATGCCTGGACACTGGAAGTCCCTCACAAGACCGCCCATCAAAACGGCTCGCCGGGTTTGTTCGGTTTTTCGCCGCAGGACATGCAGGCGTTCATAGATAATGTGACCGTGACAGCCAATTGAACCAAACCAATTGGCCATGCCCGAAATCTCGCGTTTCTTTGGAATCCGAATTACGATGAACATCGGGGACCATCCGCCGCCGCATTTTCATGCGGAATATGGCAGCGACGAGGCGATGGTTCGCACTGACGATGGCGGAATTGAGCGGGGCTATCTGCCGGGGCGCGCGGCCCGGCTGGTGAAAGAATGGGCGGAGCTGCACCGTGCCGAACTTGAAGATGATTGGGCGCGGGCGCACTCGGAAAGGCCGCTGCTGCGCATCGCACCGCTGTGAAGATTATGAAATACTTGAACCGACTCAAGAATTTCACGCTCGCGGGAGGCTACCGCGTGCGCGTGACGTTCCGGGATGACTATTCCGGCGAGGTGGATTTGTGGCCGCTGTTCGCCAACCCGCGAGGGCCATTGACCGAACCGTTCCGCGATCCGGCATTTTTTCAAAAGGCGTTTCTCGACGAAGGCACACTGGCGTGGCCGAACGGCTACGACATTTGTTCGGACGTGTTGCGCTATTATTGCGAGCAGGGCCGCGTCACGTCGAAGGAGGAAATGAACGCTTACTTTACTCAGGAAGAATCCACCTCCGTGCTGCACGACAAACCGAAACAATGAAAAATCTCCCGTTGGTCTCCGCTATCATCCTGCTTTGTGTTTCGAAAACCGTCGCCGCCGACTGGCCGCAATGGGGCGGTCGCGCGATGCGGAACATGTATTCGCCCGAAAAAGGTCTGCCCGACCAATTCGGCAAAATCGATTTCAAACCCGGCACCGAGGAGATTGATAAGGGCGGCGTGAAGAATTTGCGCTGGGCCGCCAAGATCGGCTCGCAGAGCTATGGGAACGTCACTGTCGCCGGCGGAAAAGTTTTCATCGGCACCAACAACGAACCACCGCGCGATCCCAAGCATCCCGGCGACCGCAGCATCCTCATGTGCTTCGATGAGAAGACTGGTGCATTCCTTTGGCAAATGGTCGTGCCCAAGCTTGCCTCGGGCAAAGTCAACGATTGGGAGAATCTCGGCTTGCTGTCGGCGGCCACGGTTGAAGGCGACCGTGTTTATATTGTCACGAGCCGTTGCGAAGTGATGTGTCTTGACGTGAACGGCATGGCCAACGGCAACGACGGCCCGTTCAAAGACGAGGCCAAGTATTTCGTGAAAGACGTGCTGCTCGACCGCGGTCGGCCCACCGAACGCCTCGCACCGCCCGTCGAACCCGGCCCGAAGGATGGCGACATCATCTGGGTCTATGACATGATGGACGAACTCGGTGTGTATCCGCACAACGCCTCGAACTGTTCCATCCTCATCGTCGGTGACACGGTTTACGTCTGCACTTCGAACGGCCAGGACTGGACGCACTCGAACATTCCGTCACCCAACTCGCCGAGCTTCATCGCCGTGAATAAGAAAACGGGCGAGTTCCTTGGCGAGGACGACGCAAAGATCGGTCCGCGCATATTTCACGGCCAATGGAGTTCACCTTCGCTCGCCGAGGTCAACGGGAAGAAACAAATCCTGTTCGGCGGCGGCGACGGCTGGTGCTATGCCTTCGACCCGATGCCGGTGAAGGAAGGCGAAAGTTCATTTCTGAAAACAGTCTGGAAATACGACTGCAATCCGCGTGAGCGGAACAAATTCAAATACCCCGCTGCCGAAGGCCCGAGCGAGATCAACGCGACGCCGGTGTTTTACAAAAACCGCGTTTACGTGGCTGTCGGCCAGGACCCTGAACACGGCGAGGGCGTTGGTATTTTGACCTGCATTGACGCAACCAAGACCGGCGACATCACCAAGACGGGAAAAATCTGGAGCTACGA
>CAZNOE010000099.1:0-13206 GCA_964574525.1 uncultured Bifidobacteriaceae bacterium | reverse complement strand
CCTTTGACTGGAAACTCGCCCAACTCAAGAAGCTCGGCTTCGACGCGATGATGTTTCACGACGACGACGCCGTGCCGGACATTGACAGCAAGTCCGACGCGCAGGTGCGGAAGGAGGCGAAAGAGTTGGCGAAGAAACTCGCAGACGCGGGCGTCGCCGCCGAAATGGTCGCGCCGCGGCTGTGGTTCGACCCACGCACGATTGATGGGGGCTACACGAGCAATGATCCAAAATGCCGCCAGTACGCGATTGAACGCTCGCTCCGTTGCATTGACGTGGCGAATTATCTCGGCACAGACCTCATCGTGCTTTGGTTCGCCCGCGAAGGCAGCTACATCCGCGAGTCGAAAAATGCCCGGCGCTGCGTGGATTATCTCGTCGAAGCGCTCGACAAGATGCTGGCCCACGACCGGAAGGTGCGCCTATCCATCGAGCCGAAGCCCAACGAGCCGATGGATCACGCCTACGTGCCGACCATCGGCCATGCGCTCGCGATCGCACATCTGACGCGCGACCCGAAACGCGTCGGTTGCCTCATCGAATCAGCGCATGCCATTCTCGCGGGGCTCGATCCGGCGGACGAAATTGATTTCGCGATGGCGTTCGGGAAATTGTGGTCGCTCCACCTCAACGACCAGAACGGGTTGAAATTTGATCAGGACAAACCGTTTGGCAGCGCGAACCTGCGGGTCGCGTTCAATCAGGTGCGCGCGCTCGAACGCAATGGCTACGGTAAACGCGGCGAATACGTTTGTTTTGATGTGCATCCGTTTCGCACGACAAAGGTCGAGCATTGGCTGGCGCATCTCGATAACAGCCGGCGCACGTTTCTGCGGCTGCTCGCAAAGGCGCGCACGTTCAACGAGAAAGAGGCGCAGGCATTGATCGCCGACCGCAATTACGCCGCGCTCGACCAGATGGTGATCGAACATTTGCTGGGCAGGTAAGCTTGCCTCGCTTTCATGGGCCGGCGGGCAACGCCGGCCATTTTTGTTTCTCCCGTGACTGCGGCTGCGAGACGGGTGCAAAGCGGTGGTAAACCCCACGCAGTCTAAACGCTTCGCGACAGTGCGAGGACGCAGGGATGTCGCGCCAGCGTTTTGGAGTGCGGGGCTTCAGCACCGCTTTTCCGACGGGCGAGGATTTCAACGCAATCGTGAAATTCTGCCGCCGCGAATTGCCAATGCCAGGAACCGGTATCCGTTTCCGCACCCACGCTTCACGGCAAGCGGGGGTGGTGGAAACGGGCGGCATGATTCGTCCACTGGGGATCGCTGAAATAAGACCAGCCGCCGGTGGTCTCGCGCCAGGAACGCAATGAGCAAATTGGCAGAACGGATGAGTCAGCCTTGCTACTCATCCCACCAGCCTCTACTGATGATCCGCCATCCATGCTGTCCCTTCTTCAATTCGTAGGTGGCGCCCCCCCGCCCCATTCCTCGTTATTGGTTACAACGCTGACAGCGCCATCCGCCTGAACGGTGATCCAGGCGCGTTCAGATGCCTGAGCACGAATACTGGCAGGCAACTGCCTGACGCTCCACCAATCGAATTTGGGTAGAATCCCACGCCAGATCTCGCGCCGCGCGATGCGTTTAATCTCGGCCACGTCTTGCGGAGACAGGGTCCCAACCACCTGGACGCGCGAGTCTGCCCCGACAATCTTCATGCGAGCACCCGGCAACCACCAAAGTGCGGCCCCGCCCAGGAGCAACACGAAAAGCCCAGCCATCTGCCAACGTCGCACTCTGATAAATCGCGCGCAGTCATTGAATTTTGAACGGCGGGTTGGTTTCGGCTGATTCGTTTTCATGGGTTCATCTTTTCGGTTAAGGGGTTGAAGCCGGCCACTAGCGGACTCCACATAAGCAAACGAAGGGAACGAAGAGTCCTTCTCCGCTTCATTCCCTTCGTTATCTTCTTTTCAAATTGCTTCTCATGGTTCGATTCTTCATGTGGCAACACGGACTCAACAGAAGCGGGGCGAAGGGAACGGCGGGCCCCCAACCTTTCCGCGTTCCCTCCGCTGCTTGCTGCCGAACTTTGCAGCTTCTCCCACCTGTTAAGGCACCTGGAGGCGATAAAACCGCCTGGTATAATTCGTCGCGCGCGTGTCGATGAACTGCGCGATGCCGCCGGCGCTGGTTCGCGCGAGCAGCTTGGTCCAATTCACCAAATCAGTGGACGCCTCGAGCACGTAGCGAGCGCCGGCGACCGGTTCGATGAATGAAAGTTGCAGACCGCCAGTACTATTCGTCACCTCGCTGAACTGTGGCGGTGCGTTCGTGTAACCCTGACTCTCCACCACCGTGAGGAACTGGTTACCAGCGACATTTTGAATCTCTTGAACGATCCCGGAGGGCCATTCGATGCGGAGCGTGGTGACATTCGTGGCGTCCCCCAGACCGAAATGGACCCGCATGCCGTCCGTGGCGGCCGCAGTCACGCAAGCGGCGGTAATCTGCCGCACCTGCCATGTATCCTTTCCGCCGATGACGGCCCGGGCCCGGACACGGGCCCCGATAGCGGAGGCATTGGAGGCAGTACCTTTGAGACGGAGCTTGAGCCAATGGTTGGTGTTGCCGTACTGCGGCAGACTGTTCCGGTAGAGAAGATTCAAGGTCGGAGTCCCGTCGCCGCAAGCCTTGAAGAGGTCGAGGAAACCGTCGTTGTTGTAATCCACCCACGTGGCGCCGTCCCGAGAACCCTCGGTTAGCGGCGAACCCACGTTCATCCGGTCGAAAGTGGCGTCCCCCCGGTTCACATAAAGCACATCAGCGGCGTCATAGACGGGAACATAAAGATCGAGGTCGCCGTCGTTGTCAAAATCGCCAACCGCGACGGTGTATACGTTTCCGCTTAACGCCAATCCGCTGGCCACCGTGACATCTTCAAACACCCAGTTGCCACGGTTGAGGTGCAACATGTTGGTGCCGTTCTCACCCCCCGTGAACAGATCGAACAGGCCGTCGTTGTTGAAGTCCGCCCACGCCGCCGCCCAAGTGGAACGCCTGGCGGGTAGGCTGCCTGCCGTAACCGGTATCAGCTGGCCTCCATCGTTTCGATACAGAAAGTTTGTAGTCCCTCCGTATTTGGAGACGTAGAGATCGAGGTCGCCGTCCCCGTCAATGTCACACCAAGCCGGGCCGACGGTTTTGCTTTGAGGCTTCAATACCACACCGACCTCATTGGTGGTCAAGGCAACGAATCTTCCGTCGGTAAGGTTTCGCCAGAGAAAGTCATCGAGTAACTGGCCCGCCGCAAACGACTGAGTCGTCGCAAAGAGGTCCAGCCAGCCATCGCCGTCGATGTCCACCCAAGTGGCGTCCGTCCAGAATCCGGCGACCGAGGTGGCCGCATTGGTCATCGGAGTAAAAACGCCGCCACCCTCATTCCGGAACATCTCGTTCCGGGCCTGATTGTTTGGAAAGCCTGACTCCGAAAACGGACGGAGTATGAAAACGTCCAAATCGCCATCGTTGTCCACATCTCCCCATTGGGCTCCCCATGACCTTCCTGGATTGGCCAAAGTCAGGGCGTTGGTCACGCGGATGAACTCATCCCCACCGAGGTTCCGATAAAGTGAGTTCCGATAACTGCCGCCTGTGTTGGGCACGAAGAGGTCGAGTCGATTGTCATTGTCATAGTCTCCCCAAGCCCCGCTCACGGACGGTTCACGATCCTCCACGAGCGGCCCTTGGGTGATCTTGGTAAAGGTTGTGTCCACCATGAGGATGGCCGTTCGGCTGTTGGTGAAGGCGCCGCTCGCGTTCCAGACCGTGACCTTGTAGCCGCCAGCATCGGCTACGCTGACGTTGGTAATGGCCAAGAGGGAGTTTGTGGCCGCAGGCAGGTTGGTCCCTTCGTGCTGCCACTGGTAGGTCATCGGCCCGTTTGTGGAGTTGGCAAATACCTGGAAGCTGACTGTAGCGCCCAAGTTGACGTTTGTGTTCACAGGGTAGACGAGAGAAGTAAGGAATGGGTCTTGCCCTCGGGCAGTCAGGAGGCAGCCCAACAGATACAAGGCGAGGGTGGGCAGCCAGGCCGCTGAGTGGCGCTGGAACGGCCAGCGCGGGCCGCTGCGTTCGACGGTTTTAGTCTTTCGGTTCGAGTTCATTTGTAGGCCTTTCGGGTCATGGCGCATAATTGCTAAACGTTTGGAGTTCGCCCGTCGGTTCGCGCGGACAACGGACGCTGCGACACTGGCTTGCTCTACACTGGGGAAACGGAAAACTTGAGAAACGCAACCGAGAATCTTGAAGATTATTTCTGGCCATTTGTTTATGAACCTTCCCTCGGAGCGCGGACAGCCTTGTCCGCCCGAACCCCAACCCCGGAACTCGCGGACATGGCTGTCCGCGCTCTTGACAGCTCCAGGTTCTTGGTCGCCATGCGCGGATGCGAAATCGTTGTGGCTGCCCCGAGCCGTCTGAAAGCCCACTCCCAAGACGCTGTCGCGCCATACATGTCGCCTTAGTTTGTGACTTGGTTGCGCGGCGAAAAAGCTCCGCGAATCACTTGACATGCCCGGTTTAGCGGGACTGTAATCCCGTTGAGGGCATATGACTGTTTCTGGACCAGAACGGGGTATGGATGACGCCGGCACCCTCTGCCGAGCCAAGAGCCGGACGGAGGCGGCTGAGGGTCACCGCAGACCGAGGCGCGGATGTCTGCCACGCGCTGTGCAGAAGGAGCGGGCCTTCACATTGATCGAGTTGCTTGTCGTGATCGCGATTATCGCCATCCTGGCGAGCCTGCTGCTCCCCACATTAAGCCGCACGAAACTCAAAGCGCAGCGCCTGCACTGTGTCAGCAATACCAAGCAGCTTGGCACGGCGCTCCTCATGTATATGAACGACACCGGCAACCTCATGCGTTTTCAGGGGCCGGGCGCTCTCACCAGCCCCACGGTGCATTGGATGACACACCTCTCCGACGACTATGCCCGCGCGAACAAGGTTCGGTTCTGTCCGGTTGCACCCGAGGAGAATCCCTGGCGCCAGCGGAGCCGCGTGAGCGGTGGCTTTGGCACGGCGAGCCAGGCTTGGAACTGGCCTTTGGCTGACGGTTCCGATTATGAGGGCAGCTATGCCATCAACGGATGGTTCTATTGGGCAGACCCCCCGTACCTCCCGCATGACCCGGTCAAAGTGTTCCGCCATGAGTCCGCCATCAGGCTGCCTTCCCGAACTCCGATTTTTGCCGATTCTGTCTGGGTCTTCGTTTCGCCCTCCGCTACCGATGTGCCCTCTCGAGATCTTTTTGAAGGAGGCAATGGCAACGGAATGCAGCGCGTGAATATCGCTCGCCACGGTTCGATCCATCCCCAAAGCGCGCCGAGAAATATGCTGCCGGGAGCGGTCTTGTTTGGGAGTATCACGATTGCGTTTTACGACGGCCATGCCGAGAAGGTAAGACTGGAGGACCTCTGGTCGCTTCATTGGCATAAAGATTATGTTGCGCCAGCCAGCAGGCCCAGATGATGGAATCGGTTCGCTCTGCGCTCACTCGTGTGGTCGCCAAGCCGCGCGAGCAGAGCGGGATGCACGCAGGGGATCACTGGCATTCGGTTAAGGTTCAGCCAGAAAGCCGAAGTTGCCGCGACGAAGGTGTTGTAGCTACGGCAACCTCAGTTTTCGGGTTTAGTCCTTACTTTCAGGATCGAGCGTCACGCGAAGTCCTTTTGGCGGCTGACCGGTGGCGTCGCTGAGCCAAACTGAGCCCTCCCAGGACGGACCAATCTCCACCAGAACTTTGAACACCAAGACGTTGATCCCGGCATTCAACTCCACGCCCTCTACGGAATCCGGCCTTCTCGGGAGGCCGTGTGGCCAAGTGTGCCGATAAGTTTCGTTTCCATTCAGGTAAATCATTGCCACATCCATTCTGCTTACCTCCAGCAAGAGTCCGGCCTGATGCGCTTCAGCCTGGAGATAACAAACGGCGTAAGCTACGCTGGAATTGCCCGGTCCACCCAAGAGTTGGGTGAAATCAAGCAGGGAATCCCTCAATTGCACCTCGCTCCAGATCAGCTCGTTTTCACCCACTTTGACTCGATCGCCGGCCCTTGGTCGGAGTTGGGCTTCGTGGGCAATCTGCTCTTGCGCTAGAGCGACTGCGCCGCTTGGTGCTTCGAAACGTATCGGTGCCAGCACCAGCCACTGCTTGATGGCTCCCGAATCCGAGGCACGCGACGGGCGGTTCTTTTCGGCCTCCTCCAACTGCTCGCGCCGCAAAAGGGCCAGATGCTCGGTGGCATTTTTTCCCTCCCGCAGCCAGGTCGCAACCTGTGGCGCGGTTGCGGCTTCCCACACCCTGGCCGTCATATCCCAACTGCCGGTGACAATCCGCTGGCCGTCACGAGAAAAGGCCACTGAGCTGATTGCATCGTTGTGACCTTTGAGGGTGAGCAGTTCGCTGGCGCTGGCGACTTCCCACAGCTTGGCAGTCTGATCTCCACTACCCGTGATAATCCGCTGGCCGTCTGGAGAAAAGGCCACGGAGGTAATCGCTGCGCTGTGACCTTTGAGGGTGAGCAATCGCCTGCCGTTGGCAACCTCCCACAATATGGCCAAGGACTCCTCACTCCTAGTGCCACTCCGCTGGCTGGCGGACTGATCCCCGCTGCCGGTAGCAATCTGTTGGCCGTCAGGAGAAAAGGCCACGGTGTTGACCGCAGCGATATGGCCCGTCAGGGAATACAGTTCACTGCCGCTAGCCACCTCCCACACTTTGGCCGTCTGATCTTCGCTGCCGGTGGCAATCCTTTGACCGTCCGGAGAAAAGGTCACACTCCTGACCCCTCCCGTGTGACCGCTGAGGGTGCGCAATTGCTTACCACTGTCCGCCTCCCAGAGCATGGCCGTTTTATCCTCACTGCCGGTGACGATGCGCTGGCCGTCTTGAGAAAAGGCTACAGAGCGAATCCCTCCATGGTGTCCTTCGAGCAAGAGCAGTTGCCTGCCACCAGCCGCATCCCAAACTTTGGCCGTCTGATCCCAACTGCCGGTGACGATCCGTTGGCCGTCCGGAGAGAAGGCCACAGAGCGAATCCCTCCAGCGTGTCTTTCGAGCGTGAGCAGATGCTTGCCGCTAGCCACCTCCCACACCTTGGCGGTCTGATCCAGACTGCCGGTGACAATCCGCTGGCCGTCCGGAGAAAAAGCCACTGACAAGATCACATCGCTGTGACCTCTCAGGGTGAACCGGTCCTTGGCCTCCCACACCTTGGCTGTTCCGTCCTCACTACCGGTGACAATCCGCTGCCCGTCTGGAGAAAAGGCCACACCTCTGATCCCTGCGGTGTGACCTCTGAGAGTGAGCAGTTCCCTGCCGCTGGCCGCTTTCCATACCTTGGCCGTCTGATCCGCACTGCCCGTGACAATCCATTGGCCGTCCGGTGAAAAAGTCGCCGGCCGGATCATTCCACTGTGTCCTCTGAGCGTGACCAGTTCCTTGCCGCTGGCCGCATCCCACACCTTGGCCGTCTTATCGTGGCTGCCGGTGACAATCCGCTGACCGTCAGGAGAAAAGGCCACAGACCTGATCGGATCGGTGTGCCCATTGAGGTTGAGCAGTTCTCGTCCGTTTGCCGCGTCCCACACCTTGGCCGTACGATCCCAACTGCCGGTGACAATCCGCTGGCTGTCTGGCGAAAATGCCACCGAAAAAACTTGGTTGCTGTGCCCTCTGAGAGGGAGCAATTCCTTGCCTGTGGCCGCATCCCACACCTTGGCCGTATGATCCCAACTGCCGGTGGCGATCCGCTGGCCATCCGGAGAGAAGGCCACACCCCAAATCCCAGCGACGTGCCCAGTCAGAGTGAGCAGTTCCTTGCCGGTGGCCGCTTCCCACACTTTGGCTGTCGCGTCCCCACTGCCGGTGACAATGCGCTGCGAGTCCGGAGAGAAGGCCACACCTATGATCCCTGCCGTGTGCCCTCTGAGAGTGAGTAGTTCCTTGCCACTCCCGGCGTCCCATATCTTGGCCGTCAAGTCCCTACTGCCAGTGACAATCCGCCGGCCATCCTGGGAAAAAGCCACATGGCCAAACACATCGTCATGCCCGCGGAGGGTCATGAGTTCCCGATGTGTCTGCCGCTGCCAGTAATACCATTCAAATCCGCGCTCCGGATGGGCGGCAGTCTCGTCGAGCAACTGTCGCACTCGCCCTGCATTGTTCTGCTCCCACTCCCGCTGCGCCAGATTCATATTGGCCGCGTAAAGTTGACGCTCGGCGCGCAGGCGTTCCGCGTCGGCTGTGCTTCTCGCTCGCGTAGCCACTATTGACTGCCAGGTGCTGACTGCAGTTCCCAGCACCAGCACTAGGCACAAACCAGCGACCATCGCCGCGAGGATCGGATTGCGCTCGGCCCAGCGTATCAGTCTCTGCCGCCGGGTCACTGGCCGAGCGAGCACAGGTTCCCGCCGCACGAAACGCGTGAGGTCCTCTGCCATCGCTTCCGCCGAGGCGTATCGATCTTTGGGCGACCGGCTCAGCGCCTTGAGACAGATCGCCTCCAGATCAATCCGAATCTCCGCATCCATGGCGCGCGGACGAATCGGTTCGCTATCGAGCACCAGCCGCAGGGCGTCCAGAGGGGAGTTCGCCGCAAAGGGCGGCTGGCCCGTCAGGAGTTGGTAAAGAATCGCGCCCAGGCCATAGACATCGGTCGCCACCGTGCTCAGGCGCGCGCCGCCGCTGGCCAGTTCCGGAGCCAGGTAGTTGGGCGTCCCCAACACGCTGATGGTCTGGGTCAGGTTTCCCTCCAACTCGAGCACCTTGGCCAGTCCGAAGTCCGTCAGAAACGGCTCTCCCTGTCGGTCCACCAGGATGTTGCCGGGCTTGACATCGCGATGGAGCACGCCGTGTTGATGCGCGTAATGGATGGCGCCGGCCACTTTGATCATCAGCCGCGCGATACGTTCCCACCGTTCACCGAATTGGTGTGTCCTCTTTTCCGGTGCGCTGTCCCGCTCTCGTTTGATCCATTGCCCCAAATGCTCGCCTTCCACCCACTTCATCGCGAGATAGGGGCGTCCCTCGCACTCGCCCGCTTCGTAAAGCGGGACAATGTTCGGATGCTCGAGGGAAGCGGCTACCTCACCCTCACGTCGGAAGCGTTCCAAGAATTCGGGTGAAGCTGCCCGCGTGACGTTTGGAAGCTTCAGGGCCACCAGACGATCCAGAGCCAACTGACGGGCACGGTAAACCACTCCCTGCCCGCCAGTCGCGACTTCTTCAAGCAACTCATAGTCGCCGAAATACTTTAACTCGGCCTCGACGCGTGGGGCCGATTCCCCGTCGCCGCTCTTTCCGGGAAGCGCCAGTCGCAGCAGGCACACGGGACAGTGCCCCATCGGCGCGCCGATGGAAAGTCTCGCGCCGCACACTGGACAGGTCTCGGCCATTTTGGTTTCCGCGGAGCTTGTGTACTTGCTGCTACTTGTTAGAAACGAAAAAATCGATGATTGCAACCGACGCAGTTCATCAATCGCTCCATTCGCGCTCGTCGGATATCCCGCGAAGGTTGAGGAGGTGCGACCTCCAACTTTGGCCGCGCATCGCGGCCATGAACTGGCTTCGCTTTGTAACGCCGGTTTTCCAACCGGCCAGACGCGCCGACTGGAAAGCCAGCGTTACGGCTGCTCGATTCATAGCATGGTTGTTTGCGCAGCGTTGCGTGCCGGCCCACAGCCTGGCAGGTTGGCTCCAGAGCTACCTTGCCAAAACCGCCAGCAGAGCCTCGAGTTCCTGCTCGACATCATCAGCCGATTTCAGGGTGTGGGAAATCTCCAGCCGCACCAGTTCTCCGTAACGGCGGCGAAGGCGCGTCACCATCATCCGCAACGCGGCCGCGTTCATGCCCCAGCGCGTCTCCAGTTCATTGTAACCCGGGCAGGGCTTGGTGCCGGTTAGATGGCCTTCAACCGCATCAAAGAGTTCTCCCTTACCAACCGCATCAAACTCGCTGCGCAGCTTCTCCAGCGCCTGCTGCAGAATCCCGAGCGCCCACGCGCGGTCGAATAATTGCTCAGGCGTCAAAGGGGTGGAAGTTTGTTCGGCATATCGGTCTTCGGCATTGAAGGTGTCCAACGGAAGGTGAAGACAACCCGCTCCCCGGCGTTGCGTTTGGGTGCGATGCCATTCGTTGTTCAAGTAGTTGCACAGGCAGGCGAGGAGGAAGGAGCGGAATCGGCCTTTCTCTTTGTTCACGTGATTCAGGACCTCTCCCTCCAAGACATGAGCGAAGAAACCCTGAACATGGTCCTGCGAATCCTCCGGCGAATGGCCGCGATGGCGAACCATGGCGTAGATCGGGTACCAGTACGTCCGGCACAGTTTCTCCAGCGAGTCCCGCGCGTGCTCGGAAGCGCCATCGGTCGCCGCCAAGACAATGCTCCAGTGGGTTGACGGAAACACCTGAGCCTGAGTTCCGGCTACGCCGATAGACGAATTCATAGGTAAACGCCGTCTTGCGCACAGGATCGCCACTGGCTTTAACCGCATGTTGCCCCTCGGGCCGCATCGGCAATCCTTTTCAAGCGGCTAGTGTAGATTATGAAGCGGGGCGGTGCGGAAAAGCAACCACGCATTTCCCACTTTAAGTGGAACCCGAAAACCGGGAAAACGTCCACGGCTTACGGCTTTCGGCCCAATGCCAGCAGGCATTCCGTGGGGATGTACTTGTCGGCCAAGACACAGAAGAACTTGCATGGCGGCACGCTCGTGTAGTTCACGAGCTGCTCAAAATTGCGACCGGTGGGAAACCGCCCGCCCACCTCCCAGGAACTGACCGTGGAAACCGAGAGACCCAAGTCCCTGGCGATCTGCTTCAGCGGGATGTGGTTTTTCGCCCCCCCAGTTGCGAAACGCGGTCGCAAAGCTGGCGCGGATGTCGCAATGGAGGTTCGGCTTCTGGGCCATGGCGAGAATTTACGCGCAGTTCGCAGCGTAAGGAAAAAACACTTATGCGTCGAGTTCCCGCAGAACTTTCGTCAGATGCGCGAGCGACCGGACCGCCTGCTCCTCGAAATGCGCCGGGCCGCAAACCGCTGCTCCATCGAACATTCGTTCACTATCCGCCGTTCCGGCGCGACGCTCAGGGTCACAATTCTTTTACAATTCTTTTGCCCGGCTCTGACACGTTGTCGTGGCCAGTGGCGCAAGATTTGTCGTATGAAAACAACAAGTCTCGTCACAGGTTTTTTCTCCTCACCCGGAACATCGCGCCGACGGCTGTGGGTCTGCCTCGCCGTTGGGGTCGTGGCGGCGGCCGTCATCGGCTCCGCCAGGCACACTTCATCCAAACTGGTTGTTCACGAATGGGGCACGTTCACTTCGGTCCAAGGCGCGGACGGGGCATTGATGGACTGGCGGCCGCTGGAGACAGTGGACTTGCCGAAATTCGTTTACAACTGGTCGCACCCCGGCTTCGACCGCTCCGCTGCCGGCAAACAGACCGTCGGCAAAGGCATGATGATCACGCTCCAACGCATGGAGACGCCGGTGATCTATTTTTACTCGGACGAGGAACTCACGGCACAGGTTTCGGTCAAGTTCCCGCAAGGCATGATCACCGAGTGGTATCCCCAAGCCCGGCAGATCGGCCCGGCGAGCGTGAAGCCGCCGAACTTTGTGACCCAGCTTGATGCCGGTGCGCACAGACTTGGCGTGAAGCCCGAATTCACATTTGCGTCGCTGCTGCCGCAACATGCGGCAAAGGACAGTCGCATCGTCTGGTCGGGTGTACGTGTGCTGCCAGCAAAGCAACATTCGGACATCGGCGGGCTTATGCCCCTCGACAAATCTGGCAGCCACTATTTTGCGGCAAGGGAAACGGATGCCGAGTTCGTGCGGGTTGATTCCGGCTCACGGACAAATCCCGCGCCGGAACACGAGCGGTTTCTCTTCTATCGGGGTGTTGGAAGTTTCGGCACACCGCTGGCCGTCACGATGAATCCCGACGGCGACCTCACGGTCACGAACAAAGCCACGGATGATTTGGTTCACCTTTTCGTGCTGAGCGTGCGCGATGGCAAAGCCCAATTCGTTCATCTCAACCGTCTCGACTCGAATGCAGCAACGGTCGTTGCACTCCCGCCGAACGATTACCCACAATCGGATGTCGCCAGCAAGATCGCTGACGAGATGGCCGCTGCGTTGGTAAGCGCCGGTTTGTTCCAGCGCGAAGCAGTCGCAATGGTCAACACCTGGAAGGATTCCTGGTTTGCCGAGGAAGGATTGCGAGTGCTCTACCTGCTGCCTCGCGCCTGGTCAGACGCAACCTTGCCACTGGAAATTGATCCGCAGCCACAAGGCCTGGTTCGTGTCATGGTGGGCCGCGCGGAAGTCATCACACCCGAATTGGAAAACCGGCTGCGCCAACAACTGACCCAAGCCCGGGCGGGCGACGCAGCAGCCCGCGCGCAGGCGCTCGCCGAATTGAGAAAGCTCGGCCGCTTCGCCCAGCCGGCGGTGCAGCGTGTCACCAGGAATGCGTCCGACGCGCAGTTCAATCAATTCGCGTGGACTCTCCTGCAGGAGGCAAGCAAACGCGAGGCGACGAGTGCTTCGGCAAGTAGTGGCGCAAGCCTCCGGCTTGGCGAACCCAATCAATCCGCGAGTGATCCGCCAACCCGGAGGGTTGCCGACACCGACGCAAGCCGGAGGCTTGCGCCACTACCTTCTGCGCTTTAAGTCGCAGCAGGAGTTATGTATGATGCCCGCGGCGAAAGTATGCGGTGATGAAAAAAGTCGCGCTTGTCTTTGTCCTCGCGGTATTCGTGCCGAGCCTCGTGCTGGCCTGGCTGGCGATCCGCTCGTTGCGCGATCAGCAACTCGTGCTGGAGCGGCAGCAATCCCTGCTCTACCAAGGCGTGACTGATTCGTTCGCGAAGGACATCAATGATTACCTCGCCGACCAGCAACACGAATTCAACGCGCAAGTCGAGAGCCTGGTGGCCGGCACGAACGCCCGCGCTTCGGCCGCCAGTTTTGATGAGCGCCTTCGGAAAACCTGGCCGCTCGCCGAAGTCGGCTTTTGTGTGACGCTTTCGGGAAATCTGCTCTGTCCCTCGCCCACCAACAGTCCGGTGGCGCGGATTTTCTGCGTGGACAACAGCGCGTTTCTGGGAAACCGGGAAAGTGCAGAAGTTTATTGGAACGAGTTTTCCAAAAGTGGCAATCCGAAATTCGCGGGCAAAA
>CAZNOE010000098.1:11802-13269 GCA_964574525.1 uncultured Bifidobacteriaceae bacterium | reverse complement strand
CAAGAAGCAGGTGGATTTCCGCCTGGCCGCGGACGCTGGCAGCGGGCCGGGCCGTCCAGCGAGAGTCCCCGAATTGGTTCGGAAACACGGACAGTCCTCCGCTCCGCGAGGCCGGCGCCGAAACTTCGAGAGTCGTGACCGGAGGCGGTGACTTGGGCAGATCGAGGTTCACCAGCATTTCGAGTTGAGGCCATGCGAAGACTGCCGCGCTCATTTTATGACCGGGACACCCTTGTGGTCGCGAGAGAGTTGCTTGGGAAATTGCTTGTCCACGAATCGCGCGGGGTGGAACGCATCGGCCGCGTCGTGGAAGTGGAGGCGTATCTCGGGCCGCACGATCTCGCCGCGCATTCGGCCCGTGGGCTGACCCGGCGAACGCAAGTCATGTTCGGTCCGCCGGGCCACGCTTACGTTTATCTGATCTACGGGATGTATTACTGCATGAACGTGGTGACGGAGCGCGAAGGCCACGCATCGGCCGTGTTGCTGCGCGCCATTGAGCCGATGAAAAATGTTGAGGGCCGGACCCAAGGTCCGGGTCTGCTCTGCCGGGCGATGCACATTGACAAACGCCTCAACGCCCACGATCTGCTCAGCGACGATTTCTACATCGCCGCGCCGACACTGGTTGAATCCTGGGTCACGGTCAAACGGCCACGAGTGGGCGTGGATTACGCGAGACATTGGGCGAAGCGGCACCTGCGGTTTTACATCAAAGGCAATCCGTTCGTCTCGCGCGCATAGCGCCTTGGGAACATCCAACATCCAACAACCAACATCCAACTTCCAATGAGTCGTCGAACGACGAGCCACTGGGTGTTGGGCGTTGGATGTTCGATGTTCGATGTTGCCGTTTTGGGGTTCGCTGTCCGGAATCTCGTGCGAAACTTTTTTCTGCGGCGGTGGTTGAATCCTCTGTGAGCAAACCCAAGCACGTTATGAAAACAAATCAACGATTCGGATTCACATTGATCGAGATCATGGTGGTCGTGGCCATTATTGGTATTCTGGCGTCCATCGCCATTCCCCACATCGGCAACGCCGTCGCCAAGGCGCGCAAGCAGGCGTGCGCGGTCAACCGCAAGAACATCGACGGAGCGAAGTTGCAGTGGTCCGTGGACCATAAAGAACCGGCCACTGCGACACCGACCGACGCCGATCTGTTTGGCGACGATACTTACATCGAGCACAAGCCCGATTGCCCGGCAGGGGGCGCATATTCGCTCAATACCGTGCGGGAAAAATGCACGTGCAGTGTGCCCGTGCATGTGAATTGAAAGCGGGACGACGTTATCGCCGGCGGCGCAACTATTGTTCTTTCCGCAGATCGAGGCAGACGAAGCGGTCCTTGCTGCGGGCGAAGAGAAAGCCATCAGCCAGCGCGGGAAACGCGCGCACATCGGAAGGCAGGACCTGCACGCGCGCCGTTGGCTTGAATCCTTCCGGCGTGGCAGGTGCGCGAAGCAG
>CAZNOE010000098.1:0-11702 GCA_964574525.1 uncultured Bifidobacteriaceae bacterium | reverse complement strand
CCACCACCAGCGGCGTGGCAGCGCTGACCGACGCGCTCTCGCGTGGACGCCAGGCGTGACGAAAGATCATGTGTCCGTCCGTGGGTTGCAAAGCGACGAGCGCTTCGCGTGTCAGCGCGAACACAATTCGTTTTCCGTTAACGGTGGCAACCGTCGGCGAAGAGTAACTCGCTTCATCACTTGTGGCCTTCCAGCGCATTTTTCCCGTCGCCGCATCCAACGCCACGACTCCGGCGCCCTCGCGGCCGCCCGGCATGAGAATGACCAAGCCGCCTTCCACCAGCGGCGACGAGGCCCTGCCAAAAAACCCTTTCCGGGAGCCGAATTCTTTCGGCGCATCCACACGCCACAACGATTCGCCGGTTTCCAGTTTCCAGCAACTCAATCTACCTTCAGCGCCAAAGGTGAACACGCGTCCATCCGCAATCGTTGGCGTCGCCCGCGGGCCATCATCGAAACCAAAATCGTCGCGGTAATCTGTGGCGTGGCCGGCTTTCCACAACTCCTTGCCAGTTCGGGCGTCGAGACATTCCACGACGGCCCTATTCTCGACACGATGAAATAGAATCAGCCGTTCGCCGCAGACCACCGGTCCCGCAAAACCCTGGCCGACCTCGTGTTTCCACATCACGGGCGGTCCCTCCTTCGGCCACGCTTTGGCGAGCGGCGGACCGGTGTAAATGCCGTTGCGTTGCGGCCCAAGCAACTGCGGCCAGTCGGTGGCCGGTGCGGCACCGAGGAGCGTCCCGCACACGGACACGCAAGCAGCGATCGGCGCGGCGGCGCGGCGCCAGCCGGATGGGCGCAATGTCTTCAGGTTGGTGCTGAACGTGGCGGACACAAGGTTCAAGGCCGAGTACCCGAAACGAGCATCAGCAGAAAACTAACGAACAGTCCGGCGATGAAAGCAAGGTACGCCAGCCGCAAGAAGCGATATTTCTTCGCGCCGAGGAAGGTGCCCAAAAGATAAATCTCGCGCACCTGGGCTTCGTAGGCGCGGCTGGCGTCGTTCATCGTCTCCTCCATGGCCGCCTCGAACTTCGGATAGTCCAGGCCGGTGAAGTCTCCGAAGAACAACAGGTTGAAATGCGGACTGTGCACGTCCGGCGGCGGCTGATGTTTTCGCGACAACGGAAGTTTCGGCATCACGGCATACGCCGCCAAAACAACTGTGGCCAGACAAAACACGATTAGCACGAGAAACGGCCAGTTGAAATCCGGTTCGAACACGTGCGGCGCGGACAGCGTGACGACTACCGCCGACAGGGTGAGCAGCATGTTGGCTTTCATGTCCGCCATGGCACTGAGTTGGACATGGTGCATCCGGGTCTGGCGCAGCATGTGGTCAAGATTTGATCCGGGTTGGTTGATCTTCATATCGCTATTACTCCTCTCTTTACCGATAGCATCGTGGGTCGGAATTGCTCATGGCTTGGGCGAAGCGACCTTCTGCTGGATTTTGATGACAACAAATTCCGCCGGCTTGAGCGGCGCAAAGCCAATCACAATGTTCACCACGCCCCGGCCGATGTCGTCCGCGGTCGTGGTCGCTTTGTCGCATTTCACGAAGTAAGCCTCGCGCGGAGTTCGACCTTGAAAGGCGACGTGCCGGAAAAGGGTGTCCAGAAACGCGCCGACGTTCAGCCGAATCTGCGCCCAAAGCGGTTCGCCATTGGGTTCAAAGACCACCCACTGCGTGCCGCGCTGGAGACTCTCTTCAAGGAACAGTGCCATGCGCCGGATGGGAACATATTTCCACTCGGACGCAAGTTGGTCATCTCCCTCTAAAGTGCGCGCGCCCCACACCGTTGGGCCAAACCCGGGCAAGACCCGCAGGCAATTAACTCCGCGAGGATTAAGCCGACCGTTCTCTGCATCTGTGACGTTGTATTCGACACCCTTCACTCCGGCGAGAGTCGCGTCGGTGCCGCTGGGCGGCTTCCAGATGCCACGCTGACTGTCGGTCCGGGCGAATATGCCCGCGACGGCGCCACTGGGAGCAGTGCTGCGGGGACGACCGCTGTTAAGTGGATCAGAAGTCTGAAGCCACGGATAATACACGGCTCCATAACTGGTTCTTGGCACGGCGCCGCTCTGCATGATCTGCTCCATCTGCTGCGGCGTTCGAGCGTCTTGCGGCGCATCGGCGATTAGAAAAGCTCGCCACTCACGACAGTAGTCAGTCACCGCCGTTAGTATGGCAGGAGCCGAAACGCCCGGCAGCGCCAGCAGGTTAAACATGTCCACAGCCGCCAATGCGCGGAGGCCTTTCCGCACTCGGGGCGTCGTTGCATTTCGTGCTATACGCACCACCCATGAGTCACTCCCACCGTTGAGGAAGAACAACCGCACCGCATAACCCAGTTCCAGATTTGCCACCAGTCCGCCAAATCGCCGTTCAAAATCGGCGACGCTCCGGACGCGCACAGCTTTGTTGACGGGTCCCCGTTTCGCCGCGCCGATGAATGCCGTGACGGAGGTGGTAACGCCAGTGATGGTCCGCACACCACTTGGAGTCTCTTCAACATAGACGCCCGGATATGTCGAGCCGGGAGTCATTTCAGGATTGGGTCAACACAGTGCATGTCTGCGTCTTCACCGGATTCACAACATTCTTGGAGCGGTCGGAAGGGAGCGCAACTGTTTATTCCGGCAACAACAGATCGAGCACGATGCAGGTTAGTTCCAATTTTCGGGTGGTTTCCCGATGGGGGTGTTCGTTCGCACGTTTCCTCAGTCCGCGCTGGCGTCCGACTGGGAAGCTTTGCAATATCCGCCGGATGTTCGCCTACGCACTGACGATTTTCACCGGTGCATTTCTGCTTTTTCAGGTTCAGCCGCTGATCGGTAAGTACATTCTCCCGTGGTTTGGCGGCGGGCCGGGCGTGTGGACGACGTGCATGTTGTTCTTTCAGGTGCTGCTGCTGGGTGGATACGCCTACGCGCATTTCACTTCGCGCGTCTTTAAGCCGCGTACCCAGGCCATCGTGCATCTGGTGCTGCTCGCCGGCGCGCTGGCATTGCTACCGATTACGCCGTCTGATTCCTGGAAGCCGCGCGGCGACAGAAACCCGACGTTGGAAATTCTCGTGATGCTGGCCGTCTGCCTCGGCTTGCCCTATTTCGTCCTCTCGTCCACCGGTCCATTGATGCAGCAATGGTTCAGCCGCACCAATCCCGGCGTGTCGCCGTATCGGCTTTACGCGCTCTCAAACGTCGGCTCGCTGCTGGCGCTCGTCAGCTACCCGTTCTTCTTCGAAACGCACTTCACGCGCGTCGCACAGGCGAGGCTCTGGGCGTGGGGACTCGTTGCGTTCGTTATCTTTTGCGGTTGGTGCGCGGTGAAAATGTGGAAAGCCAGCTGTAACGACGATGCTGAACCAACCCACCCCCAACCCCTCCCAGGAGGGGAGCTTCGGAAGGCGCACGATGCCCAATTCCCCTCCTCGGAGGGGTCAGGGGTGGGTTCTTCGGAATTTACAACGAATCCCGCCCAGCCAGAATCAACCGTTGCCGCAGCCCTCGACCCTCGACCCTCAACCCTCAACCGCCTCCTCTGGTTGCTACTCCCGGCGTGCGCGTCGGTGCTCCTGCTCGCGACGACGAACAAGATGTGTCAGGACGTGGCGGTAATTCCGTTCCTGTGGGTGCTGCCACTGGCGCTCTATTTGCTGACCTTCATCATCTGCTTCGACAATCCACGCTGGTACGTGCGCTTCCCGTTCGCGCTCGCGCTGATCGCGGCGTTGATCGGGATGTGCTGGGCGTTGTTCAAAGGGACAGACGCATCCATCCGCACGCAAGTGGCTGTTTACTCTGGTGGGCTGTTCATCTGCTGCCTGGTGTGTCACGGCGAACTCTATCGGCTGAAACCCGACCCGCGCCAGCTCACCGGATATTATTTGATGATCGCCGCGGGCGGCGCACTGGGCGGACTCTTCGTGGCGGTCGCGGCGCCGTTGCTTTTTCCGGACTATTATGAATTGCACTTCGGTCTGTTGGCTTGTGGCTTGTTGTTCACGGTCGTCTGCGCGCGGGAGAGAAATTCCGCCAGCTTGCGTCAGTGGCGCTGGCTGGCTTGTGTGTTGACGCTCGCGGTGTTTGGTGGGATCGACAGGTGGCTGGTCTGGCTGAGTGAACGTCACCCGGCGATCGCGGGCGGGCGTCTGGTTGGCCTGCGCATTGGCATGTGGGCCTCCCTGGCGTTGATCGTGGTGTTCTGGATCGCGCGCAAAAAATTCCGCGCGTTTCAGTATTGGCGATTCCTGACATGTGTCTGGCTGTCGCTGGGTTTGGTGGGGCTGGCCGCGGCCCTGCGGATTCAAGCGCGCAAGGCCGACGCGAATGTGGTTTCCCGGTCGCGCAATTTCTACGGCACTCTCAAAGTGTGCGAGTATCGCAAGGACGAGCCAGAGGGACATTACTTCCTGCTCCAGCACGGACGCATCACGCATGGCATCCAGTTTGTGGACCCGCGGCGGGCAACCTGGCCGACCACCTATTACGCGAAAGGAAGCGGCGTCGCACTGGCCGTGGACGCGCTGTCTCCCGGCGGCCGGCGCATCGGTTTGGTGGGCCTCGGCACCGGCACCGTGACGGCCTACGGGCGGGCGGGCGACTACCTGCGCATTTACGAAATCAATCCGGACGTGCAACAACTCGCCACCTCACGCTTCCGCTATCTCAGCAATTGCCCGGCGAAGGTGGAAATCGCGCTTGGCGACGCCCGCCTGTCCTTGGAGCGCGAGCCGCCGCAGAACTTCGATCTGCTTGCGCTGGATGCCTTCAGCAGCGACGCCATTCCGGTGCATTTGCTGACGAAGGAAGCGTTTGAAGTTTACGCGCGTCACCTCAACACCAACGGCATCATCGCCGTTCACATCTCGAATCATTATCTGAACCTCGAGCCGGTCGTCGCAAACCTCGCGCGCCATTTTGACTACAAACTGGCGTCCATCTCGCACGACGAAGAAGACAACGAGGCCGACGACGAAGATTGGGAGGGTGCCTGGTGGGATTATTCCTCCACGTGGATTTTGCTGACGCACAGCGAGGAAATCATCAAGTCTCCCGCCATCAACCACGCCGCCAGCGCGGTGAAGACCAACGCCGTGCCGATCCCGCTCTGGACGGATGACTTCGCCAGTGTGTTTCAGATTTTACAGTAGCCCCACTA
Organism: uncultured Bifidobacteriaceae bacterium; assembly: GCA_964574525.1. GTDB lineage: Bacteria > Verrucomicrobiota > Verrucomicrobiia > Limisphaerales > JADLHS01 > WYBW01. The sequence continues at coordinate 6,526 of CAZNOE010000098.1, read as the reverse complement.
CCGCTTCTACATTGACCCGGCTGGGATTCGCGGGCACTCTCATGGCAAGTGATTTGGAAAGCTGAAAACTACGCCTTGCCCCCGCTGGAAAGCCCAAAGCTGGACCGGCAGAAAATCTTCTACTCAATCCAAAGGTTAGGTGTCATTCGCGCACGCCAAGTATGACCAGCTACCATAAGCAGATTTTCCCGCACATGCCGGAAGAAATCTTTGACCCGTGGGTAGATGCCAGATTTCGATCGTATGGTTGGAATTATCCGACCGGAGACGCTGATGTTTTCGGATGGAGTCGCAAATTCGGGAAATTCACGCTGCGCACGTTGGCGCAGTTGAAGTGGAGTCATGGAGTATATTCGCTGCAAGACCTCAGTAGCTCTTGGATCATCGGAACACAGGAGATCATAGACTTTGCGACGCGCGGCACGATTACAGAATACGCAAAGATCGAAAACACCAAGCAGAGGTTTTGGGCATGTGCAGGCTTCATCCGAAAGAACAACGCGATCCCTGGTTCTCTCGTTGGCGACCGAACCAGCGGAGGAATTGATATTTTGGATGGAGGCCACAGGCTTACCGCGCTGTATTATCTCATGCAGCAGAAGGAGAAGGTTCCGAAGGACATTCCGATATGGATTGCCATGCGCCCATGACACCCAGAGTGCTCCAACTAACAGCCAAAGACCGAAACAAAACCCAACTACGAAACAGACGCCAGCAAGCGGTATCGCCCACAGCCGAACATCATCATGTGTATGATTTCAACAATTACAATTTCCGCCCTGACTGGCGGCCTCGCCGGATCGGTTGCCACCAACTTCTTCACCATCTGGCGGGACAGGCGCAACCGTCGGTTTTCCTTTCGCTGTGAGATGGACGTGCTGATGGGCCGGACGCCAACTGACAATGTTGATGCTTTCCACGCTTCCACGCGAGAAAAGGTACGCGATCTGTGTTCTGCGAGGCGGGAGGATATTCGACGGCGTTGTCGCGCCCAGTTCATTGCAGCAGGCGACAGCTATTACGAAGCAAAATGCGGCCTTGAAAGCTGGATGCTTGGCTCCATTCGCGGCAGCAAGCATCCGACTCAAGAGGCTAGGCCGCAGAGAGAGATTCTGGTGGATGCTCTTGAGACGCTGAAAAAGTGTGCTCGCTAAAATGACACCTAATCCGTGCGCTCCAGCGAATCCACGCCCCCGCTTGTCCGTTCAAACTCTCGGGTGATTCGTTCATTTTGTTTTGCGCTCGGCGTCCACTTCCGACGTGGCTCTCTGAGCTCACATTAGGCATGTTCACATTTATGAGCAAATACATCGCAGTCGTATCAACCGAAAATGAGTTCGATCAAGAGCGGGCATTCATCACGCTTGTTGCGCAACTTAAGCACAAGAAATGGCGCGTTGTTTCTATTTGCGACCACGCCGCCGTTTTCGATACACAGTTGACGGCAGGACCGTCGCGTAAGGCAGTGGCCACTTTCTTGAGTCAGATGGCCAGTTTGTCGCGTCCGGGAGTTTCAGTTCAGGCAACCGTGTTTCCATTGCGCTCAGGTTTCTTGGCTTCCCAGAACGTTGATGCCGACCAGCGGTTGAGACTGAAGACGTTTTTTGACGAGAACCACGATGCCTAATCCCGTGCGCTCCAGCGCCTATGAAACATTGCACAGCAGTTCGAAGACAGAGGTGGACACACCATGTACACCATAAAGTCCGACCGAAAACTATCCGACGCCGAGATTGTTCAGGCGATTAACTCGCTGAAAATCACTCACACAACCAGCCGCCGCAAACACCCCGAATACGGGATTGAGTATTCGTTTGTGGAGATTACGCTTCCGTCTGTTTGGTAGCTGAACTTGGTTGTCAGGCAACTATGGAACCTCCAACTCCGCACCAAGTCCTTTCAGAGCGCGTGAACGAGTTCACGATTTCTATGAAATTGTTGCTGGATGCGAGGCACACCTTGCCAGCCCTGATCATGTTGTTCGCAACTATCGACATCTTAGGGGCGTTATTGCGGCCAGAGTCTGAAACAGACACGAAAGGAGAACATTTCAAGAATTGGGTGGAGGATTACATGATCGGATATTCGCAGGTCGCCTTCACATCCGAAGAACTGTGGTCTGCGCGTTGTGGACTGCTTCACACACATACTGCCTCATCCAGATTGTCCAGGCAGGGGAAGGCTCGGCAGCTTCATTATTATCGGGCGCGCGGGGAACCCCTTCCTCCAGGCCTGAAGCACGCCCTGAAATCAGCTCTCGCGCAGGACAGGCTGTTCGTAGATGTGGATGCTCTCTACGGTGTTTTTGAGGATGGAACTCGTCGGTTCTTGGCTGCCATTCATTGTGATCCATTACTGGAGAAACGGGTACTTCACCATTCCGCAAGTCTTTTTGGCAATTGGAGGTACGTCTCTTAACGAAATCTGCGGAGCGAATTGTGATAAACGGCATCGTGACTTTGAGCCGCGCCTGTTCCTTTTTGCTGAGCACGACACATTACATCGTCGCAGAGCGATATGGTTAACGGCGTGTTGGATCGTAAAATTGGCTTGCTTTCGGCGGTAGTGGGCGTAGATCCTGAAGGAAGCTGAGGTAATAGCCTGAACGCGACTCGGGCAGACGGAAAACCCTGATATGAGAATCGGCAAGTTGAGGGTCATTACGTTGGTAGCACTTACACTCACGAGGCTGCTCCCGCTGGTGCTCTTGACGCTGCCCGCCTCAGTGCAATCCCAATTCATTTTCGCGACCAACAGCGGGGCACTCACCATTACCGGATACACCGGCCCCGGTGGCGTGGTGGTCATCCCTAACATGACCAACGGGATGCCGGTCACCAGCATCGGGAACTCTGCGTTCCACCAAAAAGCTGATGTGACTGGCATCACAATTCCGACCAGCGTCACCAACATCGGGAGTATTGCATTTCGAAAATGCATCAGCCTTACCATTGTCACGATCCCCACCAGCGTCACGTCCATCGGGTGGGGGGCGTTTTCTTTCTGCTCTGGCCTGACCAATATCACGATCCCCACCAGCGTGACCACAATCCGGTACCAAATGTTCTCTTTCTGCACCAACCTAACCACCGTTACGGTCCCTAACGGCGTCATCAGAATCGAGGGCCTCGCGTTCTATTCCTGCACTAGTCTGACCAGCGGCATGATCCCCAACAGCGTGACCAACATCGGGGACCTTGCCTTCGATTCCTGTTCCAGCCTGACCAGCGCCACGATTCCTACCAACGTTACCAAAATCGGTGACTTCGCATTCTCTGGCACCAGCCTTTCCAGCATCACGATCCCCAGCACCACCACCAAGATTGGAGGCTATGCTTTCAATTCCTGTTCCAGTCTGACCAGCGTTTCCATTCCGGCCACCGTCACCAACATTGGCGAGTTCGCGTTCGCCGACTGCTCCAGCCTGAGCGCGATCATCGTGGATGCGCTCAACCCGTTTTATAGCAGCGTAGGAGGGGTCTTGTTCAACAAGAGTCAGACCACGCTCATCCAATATCCGGGAGGCAAAGCCGGAGGCTACACCGTCCCCAACGGCGTCACCAACATCGGAAGCTCTGCGTTTTCTGGCTGCACCAGCCTGACCAGCATTTCCATTCCGAGTAGCATCACCAACATTGGCGAGTTCGCGTTCGCCGACTGCCCCAGCCTGAGCGCAATCACCGTGGATGCGCTCAACCCGTTTTATAGCAGCGTAGGAGGGGTCTTGTTCAACAAGAGTCAGACCACGCTCATCCAATATCCGGGAGGCAAAGCCGGAGGCTACACCGTCCCCAACAGCGTCACCAACATCGGGGACCTTGCCTTCGATTCCTGTCCCAGCCTGACCAGCGCCACGATTCCCAACAGCGTCACCAACATTGGTGACTTCGCGTTCTCTGACTGCGCGAGCCTGACAGGAGCCTATTTTCAAGGCAACGCCCCGCGGGCTGGCCCGCGTGTGTTTTACAACGACAATAACACGACTGTCTATTACCTCCCCGGTACCACGGGCTGGGGTTCGACGTTTGGCGGTCGTCCAGCCCTGTTGTTAACACAACCATTGATAACCGGTCAGCCGCAAAGCGTGACCGTAGCTCTGGGTGGAACGGCGACCTTTGATGTGACAGTATTTCCGCCTGCGTTGAGTTACCAATGGCGCAAAGGAGGTTCGCCCATCATTGGAGCCACAAATACTTTTCTGACCCTGACAAATGCCATCTTGAGCGACGCAGGCAACTACTCCGTGGTGGTAAGCAACGCCTTAGGTGTTGCTACGAGTTCAAACGCCGTTTTGGCGGTTACGGGACCACCCGTCATCAGAGTGGACGGCCAACTGGCGGTAGGCGGTGTTAACAGAACGCTTTCGGCCACAGTCACAATCGAAAGCGCTTTCACTAACGGCATCGTTTACTACACCTTGGACGGAAGTGCGCCGAACTTTTCATCACCTATCTATTCGGGCCCGATCAATATCAACGATACCACGATCGTCCGCGCACTGGCATTAGACGTGGACACTTTTAACACGGCGGAAGCTCCGGTGGTAACGGTAAACATTTTCTATCCGCTTTCGACGACGACCGCAGGCGGCGGTAGTGTGGGCGTGATCCCGCCTCAAACGGTTCATCTGAGCCACAGCATCGCCACCGTAAGCGCGGTGCCCACCAACGGTTGGCTCTTTTTGCGTTGGGAGGGAGATGCCAGCGGAACGAACAATCCGTTGAGCTTGACCATGAACGCGCCAAAGAGCGTCACGGCAATATTCGGGACGACCGTCGGCACACAGGTAATCGGATCAGGTTTGATCGAGTTGAACGCGAGCAACCCAATCCCATACGGGACGGTGGTCCGTGCGACAGCGATCCCTAACAACGGGAGCTACTTTGTCCAATGGGGCAGCGCGTTGACTGGCACGAACAGTCCGGCAGAGTTCGCCGTGGTTAGCACCAACCAAGTGCGCGCGGTATTCGGCACACTGCAAGCCGGACAGGCAGCATTGTGGCTAAGAATCGTGGGGGCGGGCAGCGTGGGCGTGGCACCGCGCCAGCAGGTTTACACTGTAGGCGACAGCGTCACTTTGACGGCCACGCCTCTCGGTACGACCAACCAGTTCAACGGTTGGAGTGGCGATGCGGTGAGCGCGGCCAACCCGCTGGTGCTTACGCTCAACACCAGCAAGGCGGTGACGGCGAACTTCAGCGTGGCATTCGCGCTGGGAATTGCGCAGCAAGGCAGCAACATCGCGCTGAGTTGGCCCGTGGCTTACAGCAATTCCACTTTGCTAAGTTCGCCGGTGCTGACGGGTGGCGCGTGGTTAACCAACTCCAGTCCGCAAACGATTAGCGGCAGCGACATCATCGTCACGCTGCCGGCGACCAATAGCCGGATGTTTTACCGGCTCGGGTTGGGCCAGTAGCGTGAGCGGTCTTCAGTTTTTTTCCACTGTGCGCAACGAGATGGGTGTTTCAAGAGCGAGCAGAGAGTTGGCCGCAGGGTGTTGCTTCATCGCCTGGCCTGCGATACTCTGTCGTCCATTCACCGCAAGTTATGCTCTGGCGTAATTTTCTCAGCGCGGTTTTGACTTGTGCCTGCTGCGTCGCGGCATACGGCGTGGAGGTTCGCTTCACGGTTGTTGCCGCTGACACCGGCAAGCCGTTGCCATGCCGCATCCATATCAAAGACGCTGCAGGAAAGGCGGTGCGACCGGGCGGGCTGCCGTTCTGGTATGACCATTTCGTGTGTGCCGGGGTCGCGGAGCTTGACCTTGCGCCCGGCAACTATCCTTACGAGATCGAACGGGGCCCGGAATATTTCGTGACGACCGGCACACTGGCAGTTGCTGAATCCGGCGCGCTCGCCGTGACGAATCAACTTCGTCGTCTGATCAATTTATCCAAGGAAGGCTGGTGGCCGGGAGAATTGCATGTGCATCGGCCCGTCGCCGACATTGAATTGCTTATGCAGGCCGAAGATTTGCATGTCGCGCCGGTGATCACATGGTGGAACAACCGCAATACATGGACCGACCGCGGCTTGCCGACGAATCCACTCGTCCGCTTCGACGGTGATCGGTTTTATCACCTGATGGGCGGCGAGGACGAGCGCGGCGGCGGCGCGTTGCTCTACTTCAACCTGAGTCGTCCGCTGGATATCGCCGGGGCCGCGCGGGAGTATCCGTCTCCAATGAAGTTCCTCGCCGAAGCCCGCCGGCAAAAGGGCGCCTGGGTGGATATTGAAAAACCCTTCTGGTATGACACGCCGGTCTGGCTGGCCAGTGGCCAGGTGGACTCCGTCGGCATCGCACACAATCACATGCACCGCGGCGGCGTGATGGCGAACGAAGCTTGGGGACGACCGCGGGACAAGCAACGCTTTCCTGATCCTCAAGGGAACGGATTTTGGACGCAGGAAATCTACTATTACATTCTGAGTTCCGGCTTGCGGCTGCCGCCGTCGGCCGGCAGCGCCTCTGGCGTGTTGCCGAACCCGGTGGGCTACGACCGCGTTTACGTTCACCTTGACGGCG
>CAZNOE010000097.1:0-13303 GCA_964574525.1 uncultured Bifidobacteriaceae bacterium | reverse complement strand
GGTCAGACTGAGCGTGCCGTCGAGCGTAATGTCGGCGTACCAACCGGCATTGGCAGCGGTGACGCGCTTGAACGTGCCGCCGCTTTCACCCGCCGTGCCGCCGGCGAAGTTGCTGTTTTTCCAGCTAAAGTTGTTGCCGCCTGCCGTGTTCTTCAAACCGGTCCAGCCTGCGCCAGTCGAACTCATGCTGCTGTCAAAACTCTGGCTTTCGGCCAGCACCGGGCATGGCCTGAAACTAACCCAGACGACCAGAAACAGCCCGGCCACCCCAAGAATCTTCACCGGGCTGCGTGTTCTTGGACCCGCTCGTTGGTTCGTGCGGCAATCGCCAACTCGTGTTTTCATCTGGCAACCGCAAATCTAGTTGGCCCGGGCCAGGGCGAGAATGGAAAAACCGCCAGTTTACATGCGAATGTTGGCAGAAGCTTTGGAGCGTTTTGCGCCTCGCCCCACCGTTGAGTTTTTATCCGGCGGCCAATCTCCTACTCGGCACTGGGAGATTCAAGAACCGCCAAATCACTTGATGTTTGCGACAGCCACCTCGTGATGATCCCACGACGTAATTTCGCCGCCTCACGCATGGAAGTCTCTGGAATTAGGCTTCCCCTTGTGGTCCGAGGTGCAGAGCCGAGCCGCCGCTGCTCAATCGTCATCCCCCGCAACCCGTGGCTGGAGGGTTGCCTGCCGACTGCCGACCCGGTAAGAAGACACCCACAACTGACCAAGCCCCGGATCGTTCACGCAGATTCTTTGCGGGCCCTTGGCACGGGTCGCATTGAAATTGTTAAATGACATTACATGAAAGGGCTTTTCAAAACGCTGGATGGGGTGAGGCTCGCGAAATTCCATCACCAGGTAAAATTTTGAATCTGCGCCCATGAAGACACTCCCCATCCTCGACCTCGCCGTGCTGGTGGTCTATCTCATCGCCATGGTGGCGATGGGCATTTGGTTTGGCCGCAAGAACAAAACGCCCGATCAGTTCATGAAAGCCGGGGGCGCAATTCCCGGCTGGGCCGTCGGCTTGTCCATCTTCGGCACGTACGTCAGCAGCATCAGTTTTCTGGCGTTGCCGGGCAAAGCCTACGCCACGAACTGGAGCGCGATGGTCTTCAGCCTCGCCATCCCGTTCGCCGCGTGGGCGGCGGTGAAATGGTATGTGCCGTTCTACCGGCGCAGCGGCGCAATTTCGGCCTACGAACATCTCGAACATCGCTTCGGTGCCTGGGCGCGCACGTACGCGGTCCTGTGTTACCTGCTCACCCAACTGGGGCGCATGGGCACGATCATGTATTTGCTGGCGCTGGCGTTGAAGCCCATGGTCGGCTGGAGCATTCCGACGTTGATCGTGCTGACCGGCGTGATTGTCATCGTTTACACGCTTATCGGCGGCATGGAGGCCGTGATCTGGACGGACGTGGTGCAAAGCATCGTGTTCATTGTGGGTGCGCTGTCGTGTGTGGTCATATTGTGGTTCGGCCTGCCGCAGGGGCCGGGTCAGCTTTTTGAAATCGCGGCGAAAGAGAACAAATTCAGCCTCGGGAGTTTCGAGCTGAACTTCGCCCAGGCCACCGTCTGGGTCGTGCTGCTCAACGGCATTTTCATAAACCTCCAAAACTTCGGCATTGATCAGAGCTACGTGCAACGCTACTCGACGGCGGCCAACGAGCGCGAAGCCGCCAAGAGTGTCTGGGTGGGCGCCTTGCTTTACGTGCCCATCTCCGGAGTCTTTTTTCTCATCGGCACGCTCCTCTTCGCCTACTACATCGCGCGCCCCGAATTGCTGCCCGCCAGCGTCAAGGGCGACGCCGTTTTCCCGCACTTCATCACCACCGGGTTGCCGGTGGGGTTGGCCGGACTGGTGATCGCTTCCATCTTCGCCGCGGCGCAATCCACCATTGCGAGTTCGATCAATTGCTCGGCCACGTTGTTTCTGTGCGACCTGTACCGGCGATATTTCCGCCGCAAGGCGGACGACCGCGAATCCATGACCGTGTTGCGCGTGGCGACGGTGGCGTTCGGTCTGGCCGGCACGGTGATGGGCTTTGCGATGATGGGCGTGGAGAGCGCGCTGGATGCCTGGTGGGCCGTGTCGAGCATTACCAGTGGCGGCATGTTGGGCTTGTTCCTGCTCGGAATGATTGCGCGCACGACCAATGCGGCGGCGGCCACCGGTACAACCATCGGTTTTCTGGTGATTGTGTGGATGACGATCTCGGCGAAATGGCCCGCCGCGCTGGGCCAATGGGCCAGCCCGTTCCACAGTTTCATGATCACGGTCATCGGCACGCTGACCATCCTGTTGGTGGGGCTGTTGGTGACGGCAACGAGAAGCCGCAAAAATGTGGCCGCTGGCGATAGCAAGTTCGCAGACCCTCACTGAGGCGCTGTTGGGAATAGCAACAATTTTGGCAGTTTTCCCATGCCCAAGTGCGGCGGCTCTGGGTATCTATACGGGAAAGACACATTTTCCGAAGATCATGACCTTCCGAAGATCATGACCTTGCGCAGATCAAGACATGAAACACGAAGCTCTTACTAAACGAACCAGCGGGTACGGATTTACCCTGATCGAGCTGCTCGTCGTCATCGCCATCATCGCCATCCTGGCCGCCATGCTCCTGCCGGCGCTCGCGAAAGCCAAGGACAAGGCCAAGCGCACGCAGTGCATGAGCAACATGCGCCAGATCGGCTTCGCGTTTCACATGTACGACACCGATTTTAATGGCCAGATTCCCGCGCACGGTTCTTACGATTGGGCCAGCCCTTACTCGGGGGACAGCATTCTCAAATCGTTGATCCCTTATCTGGGTGGCAAAGTGGGCAACGCTTGCCCCAAAGTGTATGCGTGCCCCAGCACCCCGGCTGATACCGATCCGTTCTGGGCACCCACCAAGTGGACGGACGGCAACCTCGTCACCAGCAGCGTGGTGCTTGACCGACCCTTGCATACTCTCAAAAATCCCTCGCGAATGATTGTATTTCATGAGAATTGGCGCCGACAGAATCCCATGCTCACCGAACCCGAGGGTTCGGGCCCTCCCGGTCAATACTCGCAATGGCACAACTGGCTATGGGGTTGGGAACAAACTGGCGTTTCCCATGACAAGGGTTCAGGTGCCAATTACATTCATGTGGATGGTCATGCCAGTTACATCAAAATTCTCAAACTGACCAGCTTGGACTTTGGTTTGGTGGATTTGCAGGGGAATAATGTAACCTACGAACCGACCTCCCAAAACTCCCGCATGCAGACGATGTTGGCGCCGTAATCCAGAAAATGCTGAACCGGCGCGAGCCGATCTTCCCGGACGCGGCGGATCGTCAGCCCTTCTTCAAGGCGTCGAACGAAGTGTGCGACATGATCGGCACGCAGGGTTCGTTTCGGTCTGGCAGCGGAAGTGTCTGGGTCTTACCTTCCCGCCCATGAATCGTCGCGCCTTTCTCAAATCAGGCCTGGCCATGACGGCCCTGGCCGCTGTTCCCGAATTGGTCCACGCGGCCGCTGAGAACGTCGTCCCCGCTGCCGGGAAACCGCGCATTCGTATCGGCCTCCTTGGTGGTGTGCATTCGCACGCGCTCGGCAAGGCGCAAGTGCTGCTTGAATCCGCCGACTACGAATTGGTGGGCGTTTGCGAGGAAAACAAAGCGGCACTCGCACAATACGAAAAGCTCGGACTGCACGCGATGTCGCAGGAGCAACTCCTCGGGGCCGCCGAGGTCCTGGCGGTGGAATCCGCGGTTCAGGACCACGCCCGCCACGCCAAGCTCGTGCTTCTGGCCGGCAAGCATCTGCATCTTGAGAAACCGCCGGCGGAAACGCTCGCTTCATTCCAGGAACTGGTTTCGCTCGCGAAGGAAAAGCGACGGCTGATGCAGATGGGTTACATGTGGCGCTACAATCCCGGCATCAACGCGGCGCTCGAAGCCGCCAGGAAAGGCTGGCTGGGCGAGATCTATCTGGTGCGGGCCAGCATCAACACCGGCCTCGCGGCGGAGCGGCGTCCGGAGTGGGCGCGCTTCAAGGGCGGCGTGATGTTTGAACTGGGCAGCCATCTGATTGACCCGGTCGTGCGCCTGCTGGGCCGGCCGGTCGAGGTCACTCCGCTCCTCAAGAAGCATGGCGACTTTCCCGACAACCTCGCGGACAACACGGTGGCCGTCCTCGAATTCCCGAAGGCAACCGCGGTCATTTCCGCGGCCACGCTTCAGCCCGGGGCCGGGCCGCACCGGTTCTTTGAAATCCTGGGCACCAACGGCACTGCGGTGGTCAAACCCATCGAACCACCCGCTCTGCTAATAGACCTGGAAAAGGCCGCCGGACCTTACACCGCCAAAAGCCAGACGGTGAAACTGCCGGCGTATCGCCGGTATATGGATGACTTCGCGGAACTCGCTTCTGCCATCCGTGGCGAACGGTCGCTGTCCGTCGGACCAGACGCAGACGTGTTGGTGCAGGAAACGTTGTTGCGCGCCTGTGACATGTAGGCATCCGCCGAAATCCCCCGTCGAGGTCAAGCCTCCAGATGGACGTCCCCACCCTCGACCCCGAATTTAAGCCCGGCCCCCTTGGCGGCTTCCTGCAGCGCGACGCGCAGCATCACTTTCGGATCGGGGTTGACATAAAGTTCAACGCGCGGCAGCGCATTCAATGCTGTTGCGAGCGCTCACTCGCGAACGCAGGGCCGGAACGCGCAGAGAACCAGAGACGCCACGATTGCAACCACCGCTCACGAACCGGCGAAGCTCTGGCGCGAGTCGGCGAGCGCCACTATTCCGGTTGGCCCGCCCCCGGTGCAGCCACCTGCTCCCCGCCGTTGAGGGCTGGCGGACCGGCTGCCCGCCGTCAGGCGGAACTCAGCAGCCGGTGTGACAGGCCGACCGGCGGGGAGCTGCCCGCCGACCAACGGCGGGCAGTGCCTAGCAGCCCTGGCCGACCGACGTAGCGGAGCGGCAGCCGGGACACACGCTGCGGGGGAAAGGGGGCGCAGGGTGTGGCCCGGATGACCCGCAGCGGCAGGAGGGAGCGCAAGGGCTGTGGCACAGGCGCGGGTGGCCGACTTTCTCCGGCGCGGCCTGAGCGCCGCTAAATTCCTTCACACCGTTTGGCGGGACACCGCTTCACTTCGGTTTCGACGGATCGATTGGTCGAATCGGCCTAGCCGCGTTTGTAAGCCAGTCCAAACTACCTTTCTGCCAATTTGTGCCGATCCAGTTCCCCGACTGGTCTTTCAAGGCAAAACTCCACACCGAGTCGGCGTTCTGTCCTGGGCCGCCCGGTCTCTTGTCTTTGCCAAGCGACGTTATTGAAACCACACCGGAACTTTCGACCTGATACACCAGAGGATTGCCCCACCCGTCCTTCAAGGTGCTTACCGCTGGCTCGTAGCGGGCCAATTCCTCAAGATTCGAAGGGGCACGCCCGTTGGTCGCCACAAAGCTATTCATCGCCGTGCGCAGACGTGAAACACTCGTGTAAGTTCTGTCCCCGGGACTGATACTGCCCCCGCAGCAACCGACCAGCAACACGCTTGCTAGAACGGATGAACAGGCACTCAGCGTTCGCTGGGGCTTTGGAGGAAACAATTTCATGGCCCGTAGTGCTTCGGAGCATCATCGAACTCCATGTTCGAGTATTTGCGGCAGTTTTGTCTGGCTACTGAATATCCATCTTTTGTGCCCACTCGCTTAGTTGTCATGTAGTTCAGCCATGCCTTGTCCTGCTGGGGCGTGGTCTTGTGACGCCGAAGGATTGTGCCGTCTTTGAATGTTTCCCGGTAGATTTCTCCCCCTAAACAAGTGAAGGTCCAGCTACTCCACCCAAACCAAGTTGTTTTTGGGCCATACACACCGACACCTGTTGCTCCAAACGAGAAACACTCACGGCCGGTCGGCTCAGTTCCTTCACCAGCCCCATCCCATGTGTCAACGCAAACCGATATGTGAATCGAGTTGTTGACACAGTTGGGCACTGAACCGCAACAACTCCTCGCATCGTTGCCTTTCATGGTGTAAATGTCGCGGCCATCTGGATCAACAAACAACACGGGATTGTTGAGGACGAACTGATAGCCAGCATCGTCACTGCTCGTGCGCTGGTGGTTAATCCTCTTTCGTATGGTGTAGTTCCGATGGGCAATCCCTACTGAGTTGTAATTGATTCCGCTCGCACTGAGTCTGAGCAGTTCATGCCCCAACTCCCCGATGGGATCGCGGCTTGACCAGCGGCCCGTGCTGGGATTGTAAAAGGCTTGTGCGGATTGCGCGGCCACCAGGCCAAGCAATCCAAACAGCATTAATATCCATCGTTTTATTTTCATAGTTTTCAATGCTATTGACCGACGCCTACATGACCGCTTTCCATTCCAGAGACCAGAGTGTGCGACCTGCGGGACCCCTTCCCGCCGATGTTGAGACGTACATGTTTCGCATCGCAGCATGGTTTTTTTGTGCCGCCAGCCCTGGTGGCTCCTTTTGCGCAAAAACAGATGTTTTTTGCGCGCAACCGGATTGCCGGAAGGCGTAGTTCATGGCAGTGTTAACAGCATGAATATTGAGAGCCTCCAGCGCGCAAAGAGTGCTTACGCCATGAAATCGAATACTCCGGCCCGACTGGGCTTCACCTTGATCGAATTGCTGGTGGTCATCGCCATCATCGCCATTCTGGCGGCGATGCTCCTGCCGGCGCTGTCCAAAGCCAAGGGCAAGGCCAAGGCCGTCTCCTGCCTCAATAACTTCCGCCAGTTAGGCTTGGCCCACCAGTTGTATATGGACGACTTTAAAGGGCAGTCCGTTGCCTACAGTTCGATGAACGGGATGTGGGTTGATCGGTTGGTAATCTATGCTGCCACCAAACAGCAGACCAATGCCCAGCTTCGGCTTTGTCCTGCGGCCACCCTCCCTGCCATTAACGCGGGCGGCAGTGGCCCGGATTTTGTTGGTGCGGCGGATCGCCAATGGGGCCCCCTGTCAGTGTCCTTTGGCAGTGGTGAGGGGTCATACGGCTCATACACCATCAATGGATGGGTTTATTCCGACCGCCCGACGGTGGGGCTCATTCCGTCAGATTCACTTTTCTATTTGGGCAGGGCGGAGGGCATGCGCAATATTTCCAACGTGCCCTTAATTGGGGATGGCACCTGGGTTGATAGTTATGCGCAATTCGGCGATTCTCTCCCGCGCAACACGTACCAGGGCGGTTCGGGTGGTCTCGGCATTTTTGGCATCGCCCGTCACACCATGGGCATCAATCTGGCTTTCATGGATGGTTCAGCCCGGTATAGCAAGCTCAAAAATCTCAAAGCCTTCCGCTGGTCCGCTGATGAGCGCTGGCCGTGACGATAAATGTTAACGCCAATGCAGGGAAGCCGCCGGACGCGAAAAACCGATGCCTTGAGGCTGGTTCCCGCAACGCCGGTGCTTCATCCTTTGCGCAAACGCGGACTTTTTCTGCGCGTGATCGGATTGTCGGGAGGCGTAGCTTCTGGCAGTGTGTCGGCGTTACCCTCGGCTGTTCCCGGTAGCCCGAGTGGCTGCCGTAAATTTATGAAAAACACCATCAAATTAGTCTTGGCCGCCGGCCTCGCCCTGGGAATGTCCATGGTAAGCCACGCGGCAAACATCACGTTCACCCAGCAGGGATTCCTGCAGGAGACCAACTTGAGAACGAATGGAACCTTGATTGCCGCGCTGAACTTCGGCACGATCCTGGATGCCACTCTCAACGGAATCACTTTCGTCGGAAACGACGGATTCGTCACCGCCGGAGATGTTTCCATCTCGGTCTTTGGTAATGATTTCATCGCGATCAACGCAGATGTCTATAATGGAACGACGGTGACCGGCCTCAATGCGGAAACCTTGTTGGGACCCTTCGGCTATTCCTACAACCCCGTGCAGGGCGACGGTTCAGTGAGATTCAGCGGGCTGACCAACGGCCAGACCTACCAGGTCCAACTGCTGATCGTCGATGATCGCGGCGGTGGCGTTCCGCCGCGCGTGATCGACATTTTCAGCGGCGACTCGAATACCGGAACTCCAGGCATCTACCATGTCGACTACACCAGCCGCCCCGATCATAGCGCCCTGTCCGGCACTTTCACCGCCAGTTCCACCGACCAGGCGCTTTTTATACAGCTCGTCGGATTCCCTCAGGACGCGGGGATGCTGAATGGGATGCAGTTCCGCGCAATCCCGGCCGACACCGCCCCTCCGGTCGTGAGCACGTTGAATCCCCCGGATGACGGGACCGCCGTGCCAGTGGACGCGAACCTTGTTGTCACGTTCAACGAGAATGTGGCTCCGGGTGCTACGAACAATATCCTGATCAAGAAGTCGAGCGACGATAGTGTAGTGGCGACCCTCGCGGTGAGCGTGAGCTCGTCTAATGTTACGTTCAGCGGCAACACAATGACTATTGATTTGCCGTCCGACCTGGCCGCCAGGACCGGCTTTTACGTGCAGGTCCCCGCAGGGGTCATCACAGACGGCTCGGGGAATCCCTTCCCGGGCATCACCGACAAGACGACCTGGAACTTTGTCACGGGGCAACCCAGAATCGATTTCACTCAGCATGGCTTCCTGCACGAGACCGACTTGAGCACGAATGGAACTCTCATTGCCGCGCTGAACTTCGGCACGACCCTCGATGCCACTCTCAACGGAATCACTTTCGTCGGAAACGACGGATTCGCCACCGCCGGAGATGTTTCCATCTCGATCTTTGGTAATGATTTCATCGGGGTCAACGCAGATGTCTATAATGGAACGACGGTGACCGGCCCCGATGCGGAGACCTTGTTGGGACCCTTCGGCATTTCCTACAACCCGGTGCCGAACCCCAGCGGTGGCTCGGTGGACTTTAGCGGGCTGACCGTCGGCAAAACGTACGAGATCCAGTTCCTGTTCGTGGACGATCGCCAGAACCAAATCCAGAACCGTACGATGGATATCTTCAACGGCGACTCGAATGTGGGAATTCCCGTCATCTCACAAGCCGACTTCACCAGCCGCGCCGACCAAAGCGCTTTGCTAGTGACCGGGACTTTTACTGCCGACGCAACCACCAATTCGGTGTGTATGCAGCTTCATGGTTTCCCCAACGACCCGGGACACCTGAATGGGATGCAGTTCCGCCTGGTCCCCGCACGGAGCGATGTGGTTCGCGTGCAAAGCGCCGCCGCCAACAACTTCCTGGTGCTCGAGGCCGAGCATTACAACCAGAACACGCCCGTCGGCGGCCAGAGCTGGGTATTTACGGGGGCGCCTCCCACACTCCAGCCCTCGGACACGAACACCGTTTACTCGGGCACTGGCGTCATGTTTGCCGACCCGAATACTGGAGTGAATGTGGGAAGCCCAGGATTGGGCACAACGCCAACCGCCACACCGCACCTGCAATTCAAGGTCCAGTTTGTCGCCACCGGCACACATTACGCCTGGGTGCGCGGCATTGGCGACAGCGGCACCGGCAACCCCAGTGCCAACGATTCGGTGTTGGTCGGATTGGATGGCCTGCTCACCGATCGCTTCACCGGCTTCCCGCTGGGACAGGGCTATTCCTGGGGCAACACTCCAGTAGGCGACAGCCCAATTACCATGAACGTGCCCACGGCCGGTGTGCACGTGATCGACGTGTGGATGCGCGAGGACGGTTTCGTCTTTGACAAACTACTCCTCACCACAACCAGCGGCTACACGCCTACCGGGGTCGGCCCGGCGGAAAGCTCTGTTGCCCCTGTGGGCGGGACGACCCTCAAGATCACGCGTTCCGGCATCGGCAATCTCACGCTGGAGTGGACTGGTGGCGGCATCCTTCAGTCGTCCACGAACGCCGCGGGCACCTACGGGGATATCGTCGGCTCCAGCAGCCCGTGGCCGGTTGTGCCCGCCGGCGGGCAAATGTTCTATCGCGTGAAACAATGAGGGAGACGGCCGAGGGGTGGTGTCCTGCGCCACCCCTCTATGGCCTCATCCTGCCGGACAGCAGGACCCGTTGAGCCGCTCCGCGCGTGGAGTTGCCGTTGATCCGTTGATTTTGAAGCGATGATGCCTAAACTGGCCTTCATTGGCGCCGGCAGCACGATCTTCGCTAAGAATCTGTTGGGTGATTGCCTGCTCGCGCCGGATCTGTCCCGGATGCACGTGGCTCTCTACGACATCGACGCGCAACGCCTCGAGGCGTCGGCGCGGCTCATCCGGCGCCTCAACGAGACGCTCGACGGCGGCCGGGCAACCGTGACGATTCACTTGGGGGAGGCGCAACGGCGGGCCGCTCTCGCCGGTGCGAGCCATGTGATCAATGCCGTGCAGGTCGGCGGCTACGAGCCCTGCACGGTGACAGATTTCGAGGTGCCCCGAAAATTTGGCCTGCGCCAGACGATCGGCGACACACTCGGCATTGGCGGCATCTTCCGCGCGCTGCGCACCATCCCGGCGCTGGAGGAATTCGCCCGCGAAATCGAGGCCGAGTGCCCCGAGGCGCTGCTGCTCAATTACACCAACCCGATGGCCATACTCACCGGTTGGCTCCTGGGCCAGACCAAGGTGCGGGCCGTGGGGCTCTGCCATTCGGTGCAGAAGTGTGTGCCCGAGCTGTTTGAGGCGCTGGGCATCGAGCGTGACCCGGCGGAAGTCCAAGCCCGCATCGCGGGCATCAACCACATGGCCTGGCTGGTCGAGTTGCGGGATGCCTCCGGGCGCGACCTCTACCCGGAGGTCAAGGAGCTGGCCCGCGAAAAACTCGCCGCCTGGCGCAAAGCGCCGCCGGAGGAGAAATCGAAGGACATGGTGCGCCTGCAGATGATGCTCTGGTTCGGCTATTACATCACCGAGTCCTCCGAGCACAACGCGGAATACACGCCGTATTGGATCAAGTCGAAGTACCCGCACTTGACCGAGGAATTCAATATCCCGCTCGACGAATACCCCCGGCGCTGTGTCAACCAGATTGCTGAGTGGAACGGCCAGGCTGCAAGGATGCTCACGGGGCCCGTGCGCCACGCTCGGAGCGATGAATACGCCTCCCACATCATCGAGGCCACGGTTACCGGGCGGCCGTTTACCTTCGCCGGCAACGTGCTCAACACCGGCGGGCTCGTCCCCAACCTGCCGGAGAACGCCTGCGTCGAGATTCCGGTGACGGCCGATGCCGACGGCCTGCACCCGCACCGCGTCGATCCCCTGCCCGAGCCCTGCGCCGCGCTGGACCGGACCAACATCAACCCCCAGCTCCTGACGATCCGCGCCGCGGCCAGCCGCAAGCGCGAGCACGTTTACCAGGCGGCGCTGCTTGATCCGCACACGTCCTCGGAACTTTCGCCTGACGAAATCATCGCGTTATGCGATGAATTGTTCGCTGCCCACCGCGACTGGCTCCCCGAATACACATGACGGCCGTTGACAACCTGATCGTTCTCGCCTATCTCGGCGTCACCGTGCTGGTCGGCTTGTGGGCGACGAAGAAGGCGGCGCGGTCCACCGACGATTACTTCCTGGGGGGGCGCACGCTGCCGTGGTGGCTGCTGGGCGTTTCGGGCATGGCCACATTCATTGACATGAGCGCCACCGCCTCGGTTTCCGGCTGGTTCTACCTGATGGGCATCAAGGGCTACTGGTTCATGTTTAACGGCCACATCGCCCTGTTCCTGTCGTTTACGATGATCTATGGCGGGAAGTGGATCCGGCGCAGCGAGTGCACCACCAACGCCGAGTGGATGATCACCCGTTACGGCGATGGTGCTGCGGGCAAGACCGCACGGGCCGTGACGGCAATTTCGGCGGTGCTGATCGCGCTGGCCTTTATGCCGTTTTTCTGGATCGGCGCGGGAAAGACCTTGGTGGGCTTCTTCCCGTTCTTCGATGGCAACATCCACCTCGCCGCTGCCTGTTTCTTCGCCATGATCGCCATCTACACCGTGGGCGGGGGATTCTACGGGGTCGTTTACACCGATTTCTTCCAGGCGATCCTGATCCTGGCGATGATTCTTTTCTTCGCTGCCAAGGCCTTCGCCGTCGGCACGCCGGGGTACTTCGCCCAGCACGCGCCGGCCGGGTGGTTCGACCTGGCACCGGGCGGGAGCGCGGCAATGCCGCGCGATTATTCCGGGGTTGAGGCGGTCCGCAGCCTGTTGGGAAAGGTGCCGCTGTTGCTGCCGTTGCTCATCTTCTGGTTTTTCAACAATATCCTGCAGGGTTTCGCCTTTCCTTGCGACGCCTGGACCGCCCAGCGCTACTATGCCGCGCGCGACACGCGCGAGGCCTCGCTGGTGGCCGTCCAATGGATCAGCCTGACCAGCCTGCGCTACCTCCTGCTTCCGGCAATCGCAGTGCTGGCCCTGCCGCTGGCCGGGAAGATTGCCGATCCGGAGCAGGCCATGCCCGTAGTGATGCGCGAGACGCTCGGGCCGGGGTTGCTGGGGCTGATCGTTGCCTGCCTGCTGGCCGCCGGCATGTCCACCGTCTCCTCGATTGTCAACGCCTGCGCCGCGTACTATGTGCGTGACATTCACCATGCCCATTTCCGCCCGGAGGCCACCGAGCGCGAGCTGTCCCGCGTCTCCTATTTCACCACCTTGCTCATCCTCGCGGTCGGCGGGGTGTTCGGGATGACGATGGTGAACATTGATTCGATCTGGGGCTGGATCATGATGAGCGTCTTTGTCGGCGCGCTGCCGCCCAATATCGCCAAGTGGTTCTGGTGGCGGGCGAACGGCTGGTCGCTTGCCGCGGGCTGCGTCGGCGGGCTGGGCGCCGCGATTGCCACCTCGCTGCTGCCGAATTTCGGCGGGTACTCGGAAATCGTCAGCTTCGTTGTCGTGCTTGGCGTTTCCACGATCGCCACGATTGCGGCGGCCTTGCTCACCCCGCCGACCAGAATGGAGACGCTGGTCGCGTTTTACAGCAAGACCCGACCCTTCGGATTCTGGGGGCCGGTGCGGGCGCAACTCGAACCGGAAGTCGTCGCCACCGCCCGCGCCGAGAACCGCCGCGACCTCCAGCTCCTGCCGGTCGCCGTGCTCTGGCACTTCGCCCTGTTCAGCGTCTGGGGTTGCCTCATCCTCAAGCAATGGCTTCTGGTTGGCGTGCTGGGCGGGGCCATCGTGGTCTGCACGGCTATTCTGTATCGCGGCTGGTATCGGAATCTTCGGTAAGGGTTAATGTCGCCATCGTGCGGGGCGGTACCGCAGATCACCGCGGCACCCCTCACGGTCAAGGCCCTCCATCCCAGCGAATCCGACCTTGTTTGACCGTAACTGTTCAGGTCTCAGGGTCCGGCGGGAGGTGCTGAGGGGATGAAGGGTGC
>CAZNOE010000096.1:0-13327 GCA_964574525.1 uncultured Bifidobacteriaceae bacterium | reverse complement strand
TTTGGCATAGAAGACGTTAGCATTCTACTGGGTATTCAGGCGAGCCAGAAATTCCTGCGCCAAGACTTCGTAAGCCGCGGCGCCGGCGCTGTAACGGTCGTAGTGAATGATCGGTTTGCCGAAACTGGGGGCTTCCGCGAGCTTCGTGCTGCGCGGGATCATCGTCTCAAACACACGGTCGCCCAACAACCCGCGCACTTCGCTCACGACTTCCTGCGAAAGTTTGGTGCGCCCGTCATACATCGTCATCACGACGCCCATTATCTCCAGGCCCGGATTGACACCGCCGTCGCGCAGTTGGGTGAGCACGCGGTTCATCATCGAAATCCCTTCGAGCGCGTAATATTCGCATTGGAGCGGAACCAACAAGCCATCCGCCGCCGCGAAAGCGTTGAGCGTGAGAATCCCCAGCGATGGCGGGCAATCCACGAGGATCAAACCAAACCGGTTTGAGTCCACGACCGGCCGCAACGCTAGCGCCACTCTTTGGAGGTGATTTTCCGATCGCGCCAATTCCACATCCGCGCCGCACAAGTCCACTTCACTCGGGATGATGTCCAGGCGCTCAAAGGCGGTGCTTTTGACTTTGTCGAGCAGGTTGCCGTCACCGAGCAACACCCGGTACGCGCTGTCGCCTTCAATCTTTTCCAGACCAAGTCCGCTCGTGGCGTTGGCCTGCGGGTCGAGGTCGAACAGCAGCACGCGCTGGCCGACCGCCGCGAGGCATGCAGCGAGATTCACGGCCGTCGTGGTCTTACCGACCCCGCCCTTCTGGTTGGCGACCGCGATGATTTTCGTTGGCACACGGCAGATTTAAGGCCAGACGATCCGCAATCGCAAGTTTTCCGGCGCACTGGCTGTCTCCGCACTTCGCTGCAATCCGAACACACAAATCCAAAATGACGGACGCAACCCAACCACGTCAGCCACTTTTTGCAGGCGGCAGGCGAGCCACGACTCAAGCCCTGCCTTGCCGATACGCGGCGTTCGCGCAAGAGGATGCTTCCAATCCGGGGCCGTCATTCATGTCGAGATTGAGGGTGCGCCAATTGGCTCAAAATTCTCCTTGCCACTTTTGCCTCGGAGTAGTTGATTTTTACCCGAACCCATGTTGTCGCTGCACCTGCTGCGACTCAACTTTGACAGTCCTATGCAAACAGTTCGAACAGGCCATTCCGCGTTGGCTTCAACCCTCGTGATCATTCTTTGCACTTGCGCTGGCCGCGCCCAAGTCCAGCCGACCTCCACCAATGCTGCGCCCCGCGCGAATCTTCTGGCCGCTGCCGCCCAAGCACTGCCGGCGCCCGGAACTTTCACCGATGCGGGGGACTTTTATTATGTGGAGGGCATGCAAAAGGTTTCGCTGCTCCGCGCGGAGGACGAGGTCGGCGTGAGTCAGCCCCGCGCCTTGACTTTTCAACAAGCTTTCGGACAGCTTCACGGAATTGCCGGTGTAAGTTCGCTCAGAGCCATCGCATCTCTCGACCGAGGCGCAGGTGGTGGCAGATTCACCATCGTTACGGCCTCAGGTTCCGGACAGCCGAAGCTCGATTCTCGGGCCATTGCCGCGTCAGCGGACGTCGCCTACGCCTACGCTGTTCTCGTTGATCCGCAGTCGAGACTGAGGGCAGTCCCGACCGATGAGGCTATCGTGCGCCTTCGGCCGGGAGTGACCGCGGTACAACTGGAAGACGAGATCATCGCGATTGGCTACCGCACGGTTGAATCCTTGGGGCCGCCAAACCTGAATACCTATTTGCTGCGCCTTCTGAATCCAAAGACCCACGATCCTTTGGAGGCTTCCCGGAAACTGGCGCTTCATTCCTCGGTTTTGTGGGCCTCTCCGAATTTTGTGAAAGAAATCCAGTTCTGTTATACCCCCAATGATCCCTTGTTCGCAAAGCAGCAGTATCTAAGCAACACGGGGCAAAATGGTGCCAAGCCCGGTGCGGACATCGGGGCCACCAACGCGTGGGACATTACGCGAGGCACTAACACCGTCGTCATCGCGATTCTGGACACGGGCGTGGACACATCGCATCCTGACCTTCGCATTTGGAACAACTCCGGCGAAACTGGTCTCGACGCGCAGGGCCGAGACAAAGCCTCGAACGGAGTTGACGATGATGGCAACGGATATGTTGACGACTATCGCGGTTGGGATTTTTCCACTGCCGGCCTTCTGTCAATGGGAGACAACAATCCGAATCCGTCTCTATTTGGCAATGGGTACGAAAACGGACACGGAACCGCATGCGCTGGCATGGCGGCGGCCATCGGCGATAACGGCAAATACATTTCGGGTATCGCCCCGGATTGCAGCATTCTGCCTGTCAAAATCGCGACGGATGACGGCACTTTTGCGGATGGCAACCATCTTCTTGACGACGTCCGCTTGGGCAATGCCATCTATTATGCCGCCTCGAATAATGCTGCGGTGATAAGTTGCAGCTTTAAGGTTTTCTATTCCGACTACGCCAATGATGCAATTTCCTACGCGGTTCAATCGGGGCGGAGTGGAAAAGGCTCTCTCGTGTTTTGTTCGACTGGCAACGATGCTTCCCTTTGGAAATCTCACGATCGCTTTCCAATTGGTGTTTTGCCGCCGGGCGACCTCTATAGAATCCATTTCGTCTATACAAACGTTACCGCCAATGGCGTTGTTCAAATTGACAATGTGTATCTCTTAGGCGCTGATCAATACACGCACCTTACCAATGTTTTGCCCGACGAGGATTTTGAATCGGGCTTTACGGCGAATGGCTGGGTCGTGAATAACACGCTGGGGTTGCCTTCATTCAACTGGTTTGCTTCAAGCGACGTTCCTTTCAAGGGCACGGGTGGGAGCTTGTCGGCCTCCGGCGGAACATTCAACAATCCCTTTGGTTTCCACTTTGAGTCGAGGCTGGTTAGCCCTCCTTTGGCCTTATCGGGCAACGAGACACTAGCCTTTACCTCCTACTACGCGCTGCCGCCAGGCGCATACTTCCGCATCGAACTTTGGAGTGTACTGGGCAACGTAAAACTCAGAGACCTGCTCCCATTCCCCTTCCCCGGTGGGACTAGTAACTTCCCGCCAGTTGACACGAGAATCGGTTGGCCAGCCGGTCATCCTGATACTATTGCCGTTGGCGCCTCCACTGATCGTGATTTCCGTGCCGACTACAGTCAATATGGGGACAGTACATACGGAGGCACTCTTGACTTTTTGGCTCCATCGGACCGCGGATGGAATGCAGTCGTGACTCTCGATCCGACTGGATTCATCGGCGAAACTCCATCCCTAGTTTACAGCAACTTCTCTGGCACGTCGGCGGCCTGCCCGTTGGCCGCCGGAGTCGGCGCTCTTGTGCTTACCGTCAATCCGGAACTCAGGGCAACTGAGGTGCGCACGCTCATGCAGCAGACCTGCGACAAGATTGGTGGCGTGACCTACACAAACGGCCGGCATTTCCAGTACGGTTACGGTCGCGTGAACGCTTCGAACGCCGTCCGCCGCGCGATGGTCAACCTGGCCGTGACTCAAGCGGTTCAAGGAACAATATCGTTGGGCAATCCCTTCAGCTATCTGATCACCGTCACGAATGCCGGACCGTCCCGTGAAGGCGCGGTGGTGGTGTCGAACCAGTTGCCGGCCGGCGTCACGTTCAATTCCGCGATACTGAGCCAGGGCACAAACGTTGTGTTGTCCGGCAATCTGGTGGTCTGCAACCTCGGCAGTCTCAGCCCGGGCACCAACGCCACGATCCAATTGAACGTAACGTCTCCGACCGCGGGCACGCTCGTCAATCAAGTCAGAGTGACAGGAAATGCGATGGATGTTACCCTTGCCAATAACACGAGCGCCATCACCAATACTGTGGCGTCGTCCACTGTGGCGCTGCGCGTTGATTCCGCCGGGGTGCCGAATGTCATAGTTGGAGCCACGGTCGGAGGGAACAATTTCGCCTTTGCCACGCCGTTTACAAATCAGTACGCATTAAGCGAGTCGGTTACCTTGGATGCGATAACGGGCATTACGCGAGGCAGATTTGTCAAATGGCAAAAGGATGGAGTGGATTTGACCACGAACAATGAGGTCAATTTGATCATGGACACCAATCACACGATGATTGCCGTGTACGATCCTTCTCCCTTCATCATGAACCAGCCGCAGAACCAGACGAAATCTGCCGGGCAAAGCGCCACGTTCAGCGCGTTCGCGGGTGGATTGCCTTCCTTGAATTATCAATGGCGGAAGGACGACACCGATCTCGCCGGGGCAACTGCAGCCTCCTATTCAATTCCCAATGTAAAGTCGGCGCATTCCGGGAATTACCGCGTCTTTGTTACGAATGCGTACGGCGTGACCAACAGCACCGCGGCACAGTTGACAGTGCTTCCCGCAACTAACCTTTCTCGTGCGGCCATTTTCGGAGCGCCCTCGACGGACAGTTGGAACGACGACGTGCGCGCAAAGCTGCTCGGTACGGGACTCTTTCAGGCGATCGACCTCTTTCGCATAAAATCCGGCGACCCGACTCCCACATTGGTCCAACTGCAACAGTATGACGCTGTCCTCGTCTATTCGGACGCGGGCTTCAACGACAGCGTCGCACTCGGCAACGTGCTGGCGGATTATCTGGACAACGGCGGCGGCGTGGTGCTGGCCACGTTCGCATACAACAACGCCGGGGCACAGGGTATCGCCGGCCGCATTAGGACCGCCGGCTACCTCCCATTTACGACGGGCTTCGTGAGTGAGGCCAATGGGCTGACTTTGGTCAAAGGTCAGCCGAGCCACCCGATCTTGAGCGGCGTCTTTTCTTTTCAGGGTGGCACGAGCAGTCACCACATCGCCGGAATTTCCGCCACCTCCAATGCCGTGCTGGTCGCGCACTGGAGCAACGGACAGCCGCTCGTGGCCGCGAAACAACTGCCATTGGGCCAGATCGTCGGATTGAATTTCTATCCGCCGTCAAGCGACGCTCGCGCGGATTTCTGGACCGCAAACACCGATGGCGCGCGGCTAATTGCCAATGCGCTGCTCTGGGCGGCCTCGCGGACGACCGCCACTGTGTATGACAACACTCAATCGTCTCTGGGATTCTATCGCCCGACCACCAACGAATATGGCGACGAAATTGTTCTTGCGCCGGGGCCTTTGCGCACCGTCACGCAATTCTTCCTCTCCTACTTCGCTGCTTTGACAAGCACGAACGGAAAAACAGCCGTGGTGCGGTTTTATCGCAACGATGGCCTCAACCCGGCGGGCAGTCCCGGCACAACCATCTTCGAAAGCCAGCCGTTGCCGTTGGCATCTGGCAACACCTTCCTGAGTCTGACCGATCGCGTAGCCGTGCCGGGCCGCTTCACTTGGACGGTGCAATTCATGGGACTTGCCGCCAATGAAAATGCGGGGCTCCTTGCCTACAGCCCGCCAATCGTCGGGTCTAATTTCGTCGGCTGGTGGGAGCGGGTGGGTGGTGTGTGGAACTCTAACACTTTTTTCAACGGCACACCGGGCAGTTGGGCTGCGCAAATCATTGCCGCCCCGACGACGCCTCCCAGATTGACTGGAGTGCTCGCTTCGAACCAAACATTTCAGATCCGCTTGTTCGGCGATCCCGGGTTGCGGACCACGGTTCTGACTTCAACGAATTTATCAGACTGGAGCATGCTGCAGGTTGTTACCAATCCGGTGAATCCCCCGCTTCTGATTGATGTGCCCTTCGGCGGCGCACCTTGGCGATTCTTCCGTGCCATGACACCGTGATGAATTTTCGGCCTTCTCTCGGGTGTCCAACGCTTCAAAACAGTTTCGCTGGATTTTGCGACGCGCCAATAGCATCATACGTACATGAAATTGATCCTTTCGACGCACAACGTGACGTTGACCAAATCCATCGAGGACCACATTCTGGCCCGGCTCGACAAACTGGAACACTTCAACCGCTGGACTGTTGATGCCCGCGTGACGCTCGAACATGACCACACCCGCATCCCGGAGAAGCAGTTTTCCTGCTCCATGCGGCTGGCCGTGCGCGGCCCGGACCTTTTCGCCGAAGATGCCGAGAACGATCTCTACGCGGCCATTGACAAGGTGGCGAAGAAAATGGAGCAGCAGATTCGCAAGCGCCACAACAAGCACAAAGCCCGCAAACACAAGCAAGCGGCGCGCGGCAAACAGCATCTCAGGGAACACGGGCTGTGATCGGAGAGCTGATAATTGAGAGATGATGGTTGATAGAGCGGAAAAACGTGCCAACAGTGCCAACCGACCGTCATCCATCATCCACCATCCATCAACTAATCCTGCGTGCCCGCATTGTGTTGCCGATCCGGCGTCCGCCCATCGAGGACGGCGCGGTTGTCATCGCGGGAAATCGCATCGCGGCGGTCGGACGCTGGCGATTCATTCGGGCGCGGCATTCCGGCACGATGTTCGACATGGGCGAAATGATCGTCATGCCCGGCCTGGTCAACGCGCATTGCCACTTGGATTACACCAGCATGGCCGGCCTGTTCCCGCCACCACGGAGCTTTTGCGACTGGATCAAAACCATCACCACCGAGAAGGCTTTCTGGTCATACTCGGACTATGCGGAGTCGTGGCTGGCGGGCGCCGGCATGTTGCTGCGAAGCGGTACGACGACCGTCGCTGACATTGAGAGTGAGCCGCAGTTGCTGCCCGACGTCTGGAGTGCCACGCCGTTGCGCGTATTTTCCCTTCTGGAAATGACCGGCATCCGCAGCCGCCGTGATCCAGAGCAGATTCTCGCCGAAGCGGTTGAAAAAATTGATTCGCTCCCGCGCCACCGTTGCGCCGCCGGACTGTCGCCGCATGCGCCGTACTCGACATTGCCCCTGCTGATGCGTCGCAGCGGCGCTACTGGCCGCCGTCGCAAACTGCGCATCGCCACGCACCTCGCCGAATCCGCGACGGAGTTTGAGATGTTCATGCATGGCCGCGGCGAGATGTTCGAGTGGTTGCAGCGCAGCCAACGCGACATGTCCGACTGCGGTGGCGTTTCGCCGGTCCAACACCTCGCGAAAGCCAGTCTGCTCGGGCCAGATCTCCTTGCTACACACGTGAACTACCTCGCGGCGGGCGATGCTCAATTGTTGGCGCGCAAACGCGTCAGCGTCGTTCACTGTCCGCGGAGCCACGATTATTTCCGTCATCAACCCTTTCCCCGCCGCGCCCTTGCGAAAGCCGGCGTGAATATCTGCCTCGGCACGGACAGTCTAGCGACGGTGCGCAAACATCCCCGCGCCAACCTTGAACTGAATATGTTCCACGAGTTGCGCAGTTTCGCCGCGCGCAACGCCGGCGTTTCTGCCGAACGAATCGTGAAGATGGCAACCGTCAACGGCGCACACGCCCTGGGCCTTCGTGGAAAAGTTGGCGAGGTTGGCAAAAATGCTTACGCCGATTTGATCGCCCTGCCCTTTGCGGGACGGATTCGCGAAAGCTACAACGCCGTGTTGCAGCACACCGGGCCCGTGTCGGCCAGTATGATTGACGGCGAATGGGCGATACCGCCGAAGGCCGCGTGACCAAGGCCACACCGTGACTGCCTTCAACCGTGAACTCAACAACCGCCTCGCCGCCATTCGCGAACAGGGTTTGTATCGCGAGTTGCGGCGCGTGGACTCACCCCAAGGACCACGCATCGAAGTCGCGGGCCGGACGCTCGTCAACTTTTCCTCGAACGATTATCTGGGCCTCGCCAACCACCCATCGCTGAAGGAGGCGGCGATCAAAACTGTTGAGCGTTTCGGCGCCGGCAGTGGCGCGTCACGACTGATATGCGGCTCGCTCGCACCGCATCATGAACTCGAAGAAGCGCTCGCAGCTTTCAAAGGAGTCGAAGCGGCGCTTACTTTCTCCTCGGGCTACACCGCAGCGCTCGGCACCATCACCGCGCTGCTCGGCAAGGGCGACATCATCATCGTGGACAAGCTCGTTCACGCGTGCATTGTGGACGCGGCCAGATTGAGTGGCGCAAAACTCCGTGTGTTTGCCCACAACGACCTGAACGATCTCGAGAAGATACTCAAGTGGGCTGATCGGAGGGACAAGTTACACGAGCCCCCATCTTCGATCGCAAAGTCAGGGACTCGTGTAACTCGTCCCTCCGGACCAAAGTCACGCGTTTTGATTGTCACGGAAAGCGTCTTCAGCATGGACGGTGACCACGCGCCTCTCCGGGAAATTGTTGCCCTCAAGGAGAAATACGGCGCGTGGCTGATGGTTGACGAAGCTCATGCCACTGGTTTGTACGGCACAAACCGCCGGGGCTTGGCTGAGGAATTGGGCCTCAGCGATCAAATCGAGATTCAAATGGGCACGCTGGGCAAGGCGCTCGGCGCGAGCGGCGGATACATTTGCGGCAGCCGCGCGCTGATTGATTTCCTCGTGAACCGTGCCCGCAGTTTTATTTTCAGCACTGCGCCAGTTCCCGCCGCTGCCAGCGCTGCGAAGGCGGGAATCCAGCTCGTGCAAACGAGCGAAGGCAAAGCGCGGTTGGAAAGGCTTTGGCGTCATGTTCAACTTGTAGGAGACGACGTGAGGAGTCTTGGTTCTCAATCAGCCAAAAGTCAGAGTCTCCTCACGTCGTCTCCGACTAGCAATTGCCGCAGCGCTATCATTCCGATCATTGTCGGCAACGAAACGAGCGCCGTAACCGCATCTGATGAGTTGCGCAAAGCGGGTTTCTTTGTTCCCGCGATTCGTTATCCAACCGTTGCGCGCGGGTCAGCGCGCTTGCGAGTTACGCTTACGGCGTCTCATACGCCGGACGATATCTCTACGCTCACGCGTGCGCTGGAACAAATCGTAAATCGTAAATCGTAAATCAAGAATCCAGAATGCATCCGCTTGCGAAGTTGGATCATCGCCACATCTGGCATCCTTTCACGCAAATGCGCGATTGGCTCAAGCACGAGCCAATCGTCATCGTCGAGGGGCGCGGCGCGGTGCTGTGCGATGTTCATGGGCGCGAGTATCTCGACGCCAATTCGTCCATCTGGACCAATCTCCACGGGCACCAGCACCCGAAAATCAACGCGGCCATTGCACGGCAGTTGAAAAAGATTGCCCACAGTTCCGCGCTCGGTTTGGCGAATGAACCGGCATCGTTGCTGGCGGCTGGACTAGTCCACACGGCCAATCCACTGTTGGCGGTGACGAAAGAGAGAAAAGGTGAAAAGGAGAAAAGGGGATCAGCCACCCTACCCCTTTTCCCCTCTGCTCCTTTTCCCCTTTTCCCGCTGTCCAAGGTTTTCTTCAGCGACGACGGCTCCACGGCCATGGAAGTTGCGCTCAAACTCGCTTACGAATTCACGCGCCGAACGCGCGGGCCAAAGGCAGAGCCGCGCTTCCTCTCGCTTGAGGGTGCGTACCACGGCGACACCGTGGGTGCCGTTTCGCTCGGCCATATTGATCTGTTCCACAAGGCTTACGCCGGATTGTTGTTCAAAACGGACCGTGTGATGTCGCCTTACTGCTACCGCTGTCCGTTCAACCAAGCGAAGCCCGAGCGGGCCGATGCGCGGCAATATCGCAAGTGCAACTGGGAATGCGTCGGCAAGGTCGAGCAAAAGTTCCGTGCGCAGAAAAAACGCGGAGACCCTTACGCTGGGTTTGTTTTTGAACCGCTGATTCAGGGCGCAGCGGGGATGATTCCTCAACCTTCCGGCTGGCTGCGCCGGGTGACGGACCTGGCCCGCGCGCACGGCGCGTTGCTCATCGCGGATGAAGTGATGACGGCGTTTGGCAGAACGGGAATAGCTGGTGGGAAAGTGGGAAAGTGGGGAAGTGGGCGCCGCTCACCTGCTCACTCTCTCACTTTCCCACCTGCCCCGCTCTTCGCCTGTCACCACGAAGGCGTGCAGCCAGACTTCCTGGCGCTCGCCAAAGGACTCACCGGTGGTTATCTACCTATGGCGGCCACACTCACGACACAGAAAGTCTTCGACGTTTTCCTCGGGCGTTACGAGGACTTCAAAACTTTTTTTCACGGCCACAGCTACACGGGCAATCAACTCGGCGCCGCCGCCGCGCTGGCCAGCCTCGAGCTTTTGCAAAGCCCGGCATCCATGCACGCCCGGCAAAAACTTGAGCAAACAATGCGCGAAGAATTGAAATCGTTGTGGGCTTTGCCGAACGTCGGTGACATCCGGCAGGTGGGCCTGATCGCCGGCATCGAGCTCGTCCGCAACTGGCGCACTCGCGAGCCGTTCGCTTTGCGCGAGCGCGCCGGCATCCGCGTCTGCGAGGCAATGGCCAGCCGCGGCGTCCTCACCCGCCCCATCGGCAACGTCGTCGTTCTCATGCCGCCGTACTGCGCGACGCGGAAACAGGCGCAGCAGATGGTCGCCTCTCTCCATGAAGCTTGCGATGAAGTTTTTCACTGACAACCCTTTCCCAGCACCCGGCCTGGCCAACTTCCTCGCGTCGTCGCCGGCCAACCCAGTTCACAGAAGAAGAGCTTCGCGTAGCGGCCCGTGCGGTTGATTTTCAATGGACCGCATTTCCAAAAGCGGTTAGCAGCGTCCGGGAAACTCCATGAATAACTGTCCTGACAAAGAACGATTCGTTACCACAGCCATTGTGCAATTGCTTCCAGTGTTGCCGTTGTTGGCATTAATTGCTGCGTTGACCACGGGTTGCGCCTGCAAAGCGATTTCCAACCATCAGTTTGCGGGTCCCAAGGCACCCAAAATCACGTGCCCCGAGGACATTGCAAAAAACCTTAGACAAAGCGTGAATGGCAAAGTGGGAGGATTTTCCCGCGCTGCCGGCTTTTTTTTCACTCCATTCAAGCGCATAGGCATCATGGGCTGGAGCGATTTGGGCTATGATGGTGAAATCACCGGGCTGGTAAAACAAACGGCAAAATCCACCGATCAGTTTTACACGGTAGATATGAAACTGGAAACGCTGCAAATTGACGGCAGGAACATCCCGCTTGCCGATGATCGTTACCTGCGTGCGGAGATTTGCCTTTGTGAGGTCAAGCTGTCAGAAGAAGACCGGCCCAAGGCCGGCGAAAAAGTCTGGATGCGCGGAAGAATGGTTTGGGACGGCGACGGCTTCGTGGAGATTCACCCTCGCAACGCGGCAGAAGTGCGCCCGGCAGGTCTTGCATCAAGAGCGCAGTGAGGAAAGCTGCAACCAAACCGGAGCGCGGCTGTCCCAGCCGCAGCGGGCGCGAAGATACAAGAACGCTTTGAATCATATCCCGACGCCTGTTGACCATCGAAGCTGCTGCGGCTGAGACAGCCGCGCTCCGGAAAATCTTCGCAGCACGCGACGATGTTAGGGGATAGCAGTGCACTGAGGGGGGAGCCTAAGTCTTGCGAAGGAATTGAAAGCAACGCGCGGCGCGTCCGGTTTTCTCAATCCGCCACCGGCTGACCGCGACTGTCGGTGCAGAAGGTGAATCTGAAGATCTGGATGTCTTCTTTCTGATCGCGAATCCGCCCCGATATCTGATACAATTTTTGTGGCTCCAGAGTCAGATCTTCAGGGAGCGCATAGACTCTCTCGTAAGCGCATCGGTCTGGAAAAGAAAGAGGAAGCTTGAGCATCAAGCGCCGTTCGGAAGCATCAATTGGTTTGGGATCTCCCCGGCGGATGTGTACAGGTGGGAAACGCAGAAGTTTCTCAACCGTTACCTCGACTGGAACATCGAGGCCGGGGCGCGTAAAGCGCGGCGTCCAAATCCGCAGCAGAAGCTCGTCACTCGGAAGCATGGTGCAACCCTCATCCAGCAGCACTGGCTCGGTCCTCCTCATGGTATGGACCGTTTGGGAGACCCATTCGGCGCCACTTTCCTGCGCGCGATAATCATGCAAACCCTCAAACCCGTCAAAAAGCGCGGCCACCCGGCTGGTCGAAGTGTCCTTCGTGGGACCAAAACTGCTCAGCAGAATTCCGTTCGAGTTGAGGTCATCGAGTGCTCCATGAGTGCCTCCGAATGTCACAAGCCCGCTGGCCTTTTTGACCAACCATCCGGAGTGAACATAATCGTTGCTCAGGCTGATCAGAATGGACGCGGGATTGAGCACGACCGTCGCGTGTCCCCGCACAATTCGCTCCAAAGCGAGCGGATAGCGATGGGTCAGGGTCTCAGCCATCCAAGCATCCGCCGCGGCAAAACCGTCAGAGTCGAGCTGGTTCTTTTTGGAGAGAGCTTCTACCACCGGGCTGTAGTTGATCGGGTCGCCCGTCTCTGTCGAATATCGAAAAGAGTTTTTTGGGGAATCCCACTCGATGATGGCCCGTTCGCCTTTTGAGCTCATGATGATGAAGCGATTGGTCCGGCCCGGAACTTGAGCCGTCAACACGTCCACGCCCTTCAGATGCGAGAGCAGTTCTATGAGTCTTTCGGTTTCGGCGGGCGCATTATGGAGTTCCACCCAGGACTCGATCCCGACCGTGGGCAGGACAATGTCCTTTGGCTTCTGGATGGACTTGGTGATGCGGTACCCGGCCTTTCGTAGAAAACTCCGAACCTCGACGCGCTGGCCGGCACCGGCGTGATTGTTTCCGTGATCCGAGAGAATCAGGATTTCGAGATCCCGTCCTTCACGGGCCCTGTAATGGGCGCGCAGTTCCTGGAGTGTTTCATCGAGTGTGCAGAGCATGGCAAAAATATCGCCAGACATGTGCTGGGCATCGTCTGTCGAACGAATCAAGGCATAGTAGTTATCGTCCTTGCTCGTCGTACTGAGAAAGTTTTCGATCAACTCGCGTAACTCATATTTATACGTTTTGCGCAGGAAGAAATAACCCATCGCCCGACGGAAACCGCTCTCCACCTGCCAGTCCATCTGTTTTTCGTACTCCATCGAAGTGGTAATGCCGTTCCTGGGAATTTCGATATTCGCGGCCTGGCTGAAATAAGTGCGCTGATAACCGGGCAGCGGCCGATTGCCGAAAATCTCGGTCCATGCGACGTCGCTGGCCGATGGAAACGTGGAGACAATGCGGCTGACGGGGAAGTACCCTTGATGAAAACCCTGACGATGGAACTCCCGGCCGTTGCTGTCCTTATAAGTGAACCCTTCCTGTAACGCTTTCATGTCGCGGTAGGAAACTCCATCAATCAACAGGACCAGGCGCTTGGGTAGCGCGGCAATGCTCTTCGCTGTTTTCGGTGGAATTGGAACGAACGTCCCGTCGTGCGGGATTTCTCCCTCTCCCCTGCCGCCGGGGGAGAGGGCCGGGGTGGAGGGGGACGCGCGTTTCGCCCAAGCCGGTGGTGACGGCACGAGCACACCGCCCACCCCTCACCCTGACCCTCTCCCCTTCCGAAGGGGAGAGGGAATCTTCCCG
>CAZNOE010000095.1:0-13343 GCA_964574525.1 uncultured Bifidobacteriaceae bacterium | reverse complement strand
GATGAACTTCACCAGCGCGCGGACGTCGTGGTAGTTCGCTTTCCACGAATGCGCCAGGCCGGTGCTCTTGGGTTTGCCGTCCGCCGTCACCGTGTCGAGCCAGACACCGGTGCGCTGGTCCGCCTGATGCGCGTTCACAAAATGAACGAGCTGGTCGAGCGCCTGGCGTTGCGCGGCGTTCTCCTGGTGCCGCAGGGCATCGGTGAGCGCCGCCATCATCTCGGCTTCGACCCACCAGATTTTATTCTGATCGCTGGCAGGCTCGTCGCCCATGCCGCGATGATACAGCCCGCCCCGTTCATGGTCGTATCCGTGTTGGAGCGCGTGCTGGAGGTGCGCATAGAAGTGCGGCCAGTCAGGTCGTAGTCCGAGAATTTCCTCGGCGCGGATCATCAACCACGCAAATTCTACATTGTGCCCATAGGAGAGTCCGGCGCTCTTTGGATCGGTGACTGCTTTCCAATCGCGTTGGCGATGGAAACAGCTTTTGCCCGCGTCCTTGGGGTAGAAGTAACGTTTGTTGAGGCCGAGTATCTCGATCAGGCTCTGCTTCACGTCGGGGTCATGCGTCACCTCATAAAGTTCCGCGAGCGCCTCCTGAAGATGGAGGTGAGTGTTTGCACTCTTGTAGCCGGCGACTTCAACCTCCGCGTTTGGGTCGTGATCGGTCAGGCGCTGCCAGTCGCGGGTGAAGTGTTCGTGCCAGCCGCCGTCCTGGTCGTCATGCGCGTGCCGCTGAATGACGCGGTAAAGTTTCATTGCTTCGGCGAGCGGCTGCGGGTCCGTCGTCGCACGATGCAGTTCCACGAAGGCGTAGATGATGAAGGATTCGCCGTAGAGCATTTTGCGCTCGTTGACGGGCCGGCCGGCGAGATCGGTCTTCCAGTAATAGCCGCCCTGTGTCGCATCAAGGAAGTGGTTGGTGAGAAAGCGGTAGCCGTTCCAAGCCGCCTTCAGGCAGGAGTTGTTCGTGTCGTCCAACCCCAGCCGGTGCGCGTGCGCGAAAGTCCAGACCATGCGCGCTTGGGAGACCAGTTGCTTTTCTTTGGGTGTGGATGAGCCCCGCACCGCGTCGTCACTGAGCAGAAATCCGCCGTTCGTGGTATCGAGCTTGCCCAGCCAGTACGGCAGGATGCGCTGCGAGAGTTGTGCGCGGTGCGGCATGTTGCGGGAGCGGAGCGGCAGAAAGATTGACGGCGCAAGCCAGGAGAAGAGTTGAGGCGGTCAGGAACTTCATAAGGCGCGAGCATATCGCCGCCGCGCAACAAGGCAAGCGGTGTGCAAAGGCAACGTGATTCCCGCGATGGTCGGTCGGTGGCCCGTCTGGAAGAGGAGCCAAGGAACATGTTCACCGTGGGCGCCGGTTATTGTTGCGCGATATTCGGTCGGCCTCCCCGCAGAATGTATTTCTGAATCTTCCCGGTGGCGGTCTTGGGTAATTCGGCCACAAAAGTGAAACCTTGCGGGACTTTGAAATGCGCCAAATGCTCCCGCGCAAACTGCCGCAACTCAGAGTCGGTCGCCGCCGCGCCTGACCTGAGGACAACAAAAGCATGTGGCGACTCGCCCCACTTCTCGTGCGGCACGCCCACGACGGCAACTTCCTGCACCGCCGGATGCCGCAGCAGGAGTCCTTCAACTTCAACGGATGAAATGTTCTCGCCGCCGCTGATGATGACGTCCTTGAGGCGGTCGCGGATTTCGAGGTAACCGTCGGGATGCACGACCGCCGCGTCGCCGCTGTGGAACCAGCCATCGCGAATCGCCTGGGCGGTGCCCTCCACATCACGATAGTAGCCGGCCATCACCGCGTTGCCATGCACCACGATCTCGCCCAGCGTCTGGCCGTCGCGCGGGACTTCGCGGTCCAGCTCGTCCACAACGCGGAGATCACCGGAGGTGATTAGTTCGACCCCTTGGCGCGCCTTGATATCGGCGTGGGCACGGGCATCAAGTCCGGCGTGTTCCGGTC
Source organism: uncultured Bifidobacteriaceae bacterium (assembly GCA_964574525.1). Lineage (GTDB taxonomy): Bacteria > Verrucomicrobiota > Verrucomicrobiia > Limisphaerales > JADLHS01 > WYBW01. The sequence continues at coordinate 11,371 of CAZNOE010000095.1, read as the reverse complement.
GCGGCTCGCAAATGGAAATAAACGGCGACACCTCGGTCAACCCATAGACTTGAGTGATGTCCCAGCCAAGCTCGCCCTCGACGCGCTCGATGGTTGCCGCGGCGGGGGGCGCGCCCGCGGTCACCACCCGCACGCCGCATGGCGCGAGACGGCGCAGCTCTTCCGGCGCATTCGCGACGCCGATGAGAACGGTCGGCGCAGCACAAAGCATGGTCACGGACTCCCGTGCGATGCTCTCGAAGATGGCTCGTGGTTCCGCCTTGCGCAGGCAGACGTGCGTTCCCCCAACCGCAGTGACAGTCCATACAAACGTCCAGCCGTTGGCGTGAAACATCGGGACCGTCCAGAGATAACGATCGGCACATGTCATGTGCAGGTGGACGAGCGTGCCGACCACATTGAGCCACGCGTTTCGGTGAGTGATCATCACGCCTTTGGGCCGTGCTGTCGTGCCGCTAGTATAATTAAGCGAAAGCAGGTCGCTCTCCCGAATTTCAGGCGGTACAAAGTCCGTTGGCGCGGCGGCGAGCGTCCCTTCGTAATCCAGCCATCCGGTTTTGCCGCCTTCCAACGCGACGAAGTGTTCGACGCCCGGCACGTGCCCCCGGATGCGATCAATCGTGTCGAAGTAATCCGGGTGCGCACACACCACACGCGCGCCGCTGTGGCCAATGATGTAGGCGAAGTCGTCGGCGGTCAGGCGATGGTTGATCGGCACGGTGACGGCGCCGATCTGCGGCACGGCGTAAAAGGATTCGAGTTGTGCGTGCGTGTTCGGCGAGATGTAGGCCACGCGATCGCCCTGGCGCACGCCGAGCCGTTGCAATGCCGCCGACCAGCGGTCACACCGCTCGAAGAACTGCTGATAAGTCAGCCGCAACGAGCCATCCACAACCGCCTCACGACCGGCGTAGAGCTTGCGCGCGCGGCGCGCGAATTCCAGGGGTGTCAGCGGCGTTTCCATTCACGTGTCTGGGATGCGGCTGGTGTTTACACGAAAGTTTTCGAGAGCGCCAGCGGGAAGCTGGCGGCGGCGGTGAAAGGCTCGACGACGCGTGGCACCGCATATAGGATCACGCGCTATGATTCGTCTCCTGGTTCTCTACGGACAGCCGAAGGACCCAGCCGCCTTCGACAAGTATTATCGCGAAGCCCATATTCCCATCGCCAGGCGGATGAAGGGCTTGAAGAAATGGACCATCGGGAAGGTGCAAGGCACGCCGGATGGCAAACCGGCGCCGTTCCACTACGTCGCGGACCTCTACATGGAGAGTCGGGCGGATTTCGAGCAACTTCTGGCCTCACCCGAAGGGAAGGCAGCGGTGGCGGATGTTCCCAACTACGCCACGGGAGGAGCGACGTTCCTCTACACCGAAATTGAGGATGTGGTCTGATGGCCCGAGCGCTTGTTGAAGCGCCAGACCGCCGAGATGCTCTGCTGAAACAGCCTCAGTGCTTGTCCCTATTTCGCGCGAGTGAATTTGTGGAGGTGACCAAACTGACTCCACTCCGACACGATGAGGTTACCGTCCTTATCAATTGAGGCGCCGTGCGGCGAGTTGCAGATGCCGTCCTTCCATTGGTCCTGGGGCAGTCCGAAGTTCGCGCGCTGCTTCTCATTTGGATTATCGCCGACTTGCGCGACGATGTTGCCATCCTTGTCCAAAACCGTGACCCGGCCTTGCAGTTCGGGAAACACCGCGTAATTGCCCTGGATGTGAACGGCGGCGGGCATTCGCAGGTCCTTCTGGATGACGCGCACAAAATTGCCGTCGAGGTCCCAGTGTTCCACCCGGTTGTTGTTGCGGTTGCAAACCAGCAGCAACGGCTTGCCCTGACGGGTGTCGAGTCCAATGCCGTGACAAGTCTTGAACTTTCCCTCTTCCTCGCCCGGCCCACCGAACATTTTCACGAACTTGCGGTCCTTGTCGTACTTGAGGATGTAGTTGGACCCGTACCCGTCGGCGATGAAAATTGAGCCATCCGGCGCCACGGTGACGGCACAGGGTTTGAATGCGTCCACCTCTTTAAGGACATAGAAACCTGCTTCCTTTGGAAATCCAATCGCCCACACCTGCTCGCCGTCGAGCTTGAGCTTGATCACCTCGTGATCGGACGGGCGCGCGGCGTAAACATACTCCGCCCCATTCTCTTCGCGCAGTTCCAGGCCGTGAATACGTGTCGGGCCGAACGTGCGGAGAAACTTGCCCTTGGATGAAAACACAACGATGCCGCGCTCGGTGTCGGTGGTGACGTAAATGTTGCCCGCCTTGTCCAACACGACGCCGCCGTGGCACGGCCCGAGCGGTTTTTGGTCGGGATTTTGCTCGAAGAAGTTGGGTGCGATTGAATACTTCAGTTCCGCGGCAAAAGTCGTCGTGGATACGAGTGCGACTACGCCCAGCAGGGTTTGGGTAATGCGATTCATGGCAGGTCTTTATTGGTTCGTGATTTCATGAGGTGGTGAGGTTGTAAGGCGCGCGACCGCAATTTGCAATCGCGGAAACGCTCTGCCCCCAAATTCTTTCGGCAGCGAGTCAATGAAAATACCACGTCCACTACAACGCGCGCATAAGCAAACGCCCCGCTTCGGGCGGCAATTCGAATCGGCCATTGGGCAATTGATTTTTGGCCAACGCAGTCAACCATTCGCGTGAGGTGCGGATTCCTTTCACTATCGCGAAGTAACGATCACCGTCTTTGCTGATTTCGTAATCCGTGATTTCGATTTGCAACGGCGCCCTCTCACCCTTGAGTTCGACTGCAATGCTGATGGTTTTCGCGGTGGAGTTGAGGCGCAGGCTTGTCGCACGGCCATAAGGGCCAAGCAACGTGCCGTTCAGATACGACAGCGCCACTTGTTCAACCAGCCGATCTTTGGCATTGGAAAAGACGCCCATGGATAAAGCACCCTACGCGCATGATTGCCGCCCCGGCAAGCAGCATTCATTCTTGTGTCGGCGGGAGTTCAAAAGGAGAAATCTGTGCGAGTTCAAAAGGAGAAGTTTTAGAGCGAGTAATTTCCTAAGAAGCCTGTCCGAAAAATCAAAATCTCCGTAGCAGCCGACGTAAGGAGGCTCAAACTTCTTCGGAAAATTGCTGGCGCGTTTGAAGAATGAGCCTCCTTACGTCGGCTGCTACGAATTCTCAGACAGGCTCTAAGATTTCAGGCCAGGTATTTTGGGGTGGGAGCGGCGATTGAGCCAGCGCGATTGCAGCCTCGTCCCAAGGTTGTCTCAAAGAGTCATGGGGCCTGGCTCCATTGGCATTTCAAATCGGTAGCCCAGATCGCGCACCGTGATGATGAAGCGCGGTTGATCGGATCGGGCTTCGATCTTCTTGCGGAGCGTGTTGATGCAGCGGTCCACGCTGCGTTGGGTCACGATCAAGTCCTCGCCCCAAACTGCGTCGAGCAACTTGTCCCGGGTCAACGCGCGGCCTGGATGCGTGACGAAGTGTTTAAGCAGGGCGAATTCCTTCGGCGTGAGCGGAACTTCCTTGCCGTTCCGGAAGAGTCTGTGCGACTCGAGTTCGAAGCGACACTCGCCGAATTCGAGAGATTCAATCTCCCCGTGAAGATGTGCTGTGCGTCTCAAACACGCCGCTGCCCGCGCCAACAAAACCTCAATGCCGAACGGCTTGGTCACATAATCATCCGCGCCGAGATTCAGACCCAGGATGATGTCCGACTCCTGCCCTTTGGCGGTGAGCATGATGATCGGCACGTCGGAGTCTTCTCCGCGAATTCTGCGGCAGAGTTCAAAGCCGTTCACCAGCGGAAGCATGATGTCCAGAATGATCAGGTCGGGGTGGAAACTTGAGAAGGTTTGCCAGCCCTTGCGTCCGTCGGCAGCAACCTGGACGGAGTAACCATTGAACTCGAAGTTGTCCTTCAGCACGCGTTGCAGCGTGGGATCATCTTCCACGATCAGGACTTTTGCGATGGCTTTGTTCGCCATGACGCTCGGGAGTTATCTGGACGCTGCTCGCAAACGAATGCAAAACGTGCTGCCCGCGCCAGACTTGCTTTGCACATCCACAGTTCCACCGTGGGCGTCCACGATCAGTTTGACGATGCTTAGGCCCAAACCGCAGCCGCCTTGCCGGTGGGCCCCGTTTTGTTCGGACTGATAGAAGCGGTCGAAAATTCGTGGGAGATCGCCGGCGCTGATGCCAATGCCGTTGTCCTGCACCGCGAACTTGATTCCGTTGTTCTCGGCAGACACGGCCAGCGAAATTCGTTTGTCCTGCTCCGTGTATTTGCAGGCGTTGTCGAGGAGATTGACCAGGGCGGTCAACAGCGCGTCACGATCTCCGTGCAACGCGGGCAGGTTCGGTTCGACGCTGATTTCGAAATGCGCGTGCGGCGCATAGAGCCGGCCTCGGACCGCTTCCACGGCCTCTTTGGCCAGCGCCGAGGGATCGAGCTTCTCGAACCGAAATTGATGTTTGCCGCGCTCCAGGCGATTGAAGGAAAGGAAATTCTCGATCAACCGGGTGAGCCGTTCGTTTTCGTGCGCGATCAGTTGAAGGTAATCCTCGAGTTGGCGTGAGTCGCGACAGCGGCCCGCGAGCAACGTGTCCACCAGCGCCCGGATCGAGGACAGCGGCGTTTTCAATTCATGCGAGACGGTGGAGAGCAGATCGTTTTTCAATTGCGTGGATTGCATTTGCCGGCTGACCGAACGGCCACTGGCCCAGGCGGTCAAACCGAGAAAAAGCACGGCCAGAACGCCGGTCCACATATACGAGCTTGAAGGGAGGCGCGAACCAGTCAGCGCGGAACCATTGACGTGCATGGCCAGTTGCCAGTTCGAGAGAACATCCCCGGCGCTGGCGATCAAGAACGGCGGCGGTTCAACGGGATTTTTTCCGGGCGCGATCAAACTGACCTTGAGGTAGCGGGACAAGCGTTCACCGCCGATGAACTTCTCCGTCTCGGCGAGGATCGTTTGCTCGCGAAAAAGCGCCGTGACTCGTTTGTCACTCGAGTTCAACTGCCAGACGCCGGGAATCGATGAAGTCGCCAAAGTAGAATCGAGCGTCGCAACCGTGGCCCCGGAGCGCCGGTCTCCGACCCGGCGTGGTTCTGAAAGCGGTGCGGTTCGCGCCGGGTCGGAGACCGGCGCTCCGGCTTGCGACTCGACGTATTCCGCCGCGAGCGATTCCGCATTGAACGTCGGAAGATTCAACCCGCTTCCGAACAGCGTTTTCAATTCGTGCATCAGGAAAAGTCGCTGACTCGCTGGAAAAGCATTCGCTTCATAATCCCGCAACCGCGCGGCCAGTTGATCGCAAGGTCTTCTCTTCACCAAGCAACTTTCGGTAAACCTCGATGGCCGCTTTCAGGTCGCCTTCCGTTTCCTCCGCAAAGATGCCTTTCTGGAGCAAGACCGAGGCAGGTTCGGCGGCGTTGAGGTTTGGAATTAACAGCGCCGCCAGCAGGATTGCGCCGGCGGTGTTGGCTATTTTGAATCTGAACATAATGGTCTCCTTCAATGTTGAGCCTTTCAAATGCGTAGCAGCCGGCATGGAGAGAAGCCCACCCACCCGGCTTGGAGCACGAGGAAAGACGCGCGGATGTGGGCATCCGCGCTCCGCTGCAACTGCGCTTTGAAAGCGGCTCTTAGACTTTGTTTGTTTCTGGAATTCCGTTTCCATTGAAGCAGACGTTACCGGGTAATTATCACCATCGTATTACCGTGCTGTCCTTTTCTCATCCTTTTTCGCGGCCTTTTCGCTGCGGGCGTGCTGTCGCTTTTACATCGGTATCGCCGAGAATCGTCGCAGGTCGCGACGAGGGCGCGTCGCGCAGATTCGCGGTTAGCCGCAGCGCGCCGGAGCGCAGATTGCATTGTGCGCATCGAATGCATCGGATACCTGCGCCCGCCGAACCGCCGGCCGATTACAGCCCGGCGATTCGGCACAGCCTGGCAACGCCGAGTTGCGTCCCCGGCGTCCTATCGCACGCCTCTGGCCTCGAGCAGCCTCAATTCCACCGCCCATTCCTTGCGCTGGTCCTCGCTCACGTTCGGATTGGGCAGCAGACTACGGCGGGTGCAATTGGTAAGCGCCTGCAACGTTTGGTAGCGGCGTGTTTCTTCAATCGCAGGGGGCAGCAGATCGTGGACGATGGCCGACACCTGTTCCAGCGGGAGCGGCCCTTTGCTTTGCGCGGCCTTCGCTTTTAGTTCGCTGCGCAAAGCGGCGAAGCCTGCAGTACTGTAGTTGCGCGTCATTTGGGAAAGTTCTTGGAACTGTTCCGCCGTCAGCTCTCCGGCCACCGAGCCTTTCAACGTCCAGCGCAGGAATTCCTCACGATCCGTTCCTTCGGGATCGAGAATGGGAATAATGAGATCACCAACGCGTCCGGGACGGCGGATGTCGGGACTGAGTTGGTGAATGCGTGCAGTGACCAGCAGCCAGGCGACGCGGCCACGCAATTCCGAATCCGACATCATTGCCTGGAGCTTCCCGGTAAGACGGCGCTCGGTTTCGTGAGTGTCCGCACCCACGCCGCCGAATTGCGTGTCAGCCTCGTCCACGAAGATGATCACCTTGGCGAGCGCTAGCAGTACCCGACGGAGGCGCTCGAAGATGACATCGGTCTGGCCGAACCATTGACTGCGGATATTTTTCAAGACGAGCACGACCATATCGAGCTCCGCGGCGACAGCTTCAAAGAGATAAGTTTTGCCGCCGCCAATCGGGCCGCAGACCGCCGCGCCGGGCAACGCCTCCGGCCCAGTTGCGGCCAGACGCGGCATGAATTCCTCCCGCAGGAATTTCTTCAGGCCGGTGAACCCGATGCAATCTTCGAGACGGTGGGTGGGTTTCTTGAACTCGACGATGTCCTCCCCAAGCTGGCTTTGGATGAAATCCTCCACCTTCGCGACCACTTCGGCCTGGGCGAGGGTGCGTTTTTCGTGGAGGGCGCCTTTCAGCAACTGGGCGAGCGCGTGCAAGCTGAGGCCCGCGGTCAGTTTGGCGAGGTCTTCCGGCGTGCTCCAGAGTGTGGGCGCCGCGGCGCCGCTGGACGTGAGAAATCGTTTGATGAATTCGAGCCGGGCCATTTCGTTCGGTGCCGGGATTTCCACTTCGAGCAATTGCGGGGATCGCGCCACCCGTTGGTGAATCAAGCTGCGGGATTCGGCGATGAGCACGACAGAATCGCCGCCGCCGCTGAATCCTGGATCGGTGAACCAATCGTGGCAAATCGTCACGCGCTGGCGGTCCATGTCGGACAGACTTTGGATCGGCGCGTCGGGCAGCAGCATGTCGGCGCCCTCGATGATGATGAGCAGGTTGTGTTCGAGGAGGCGTTTGCCTTCCATTTGTGTGCGCGCGCAAAGGCACATCTGCCGGAGCAATTCCAAGGCGAGCGTCGGCATCTGGATGCTTTTGCGCAGCGAGTCGTCGTAGGTGTCGAGTAGATTGTCCAAGTCGGCGGCGGTCTTGCCTTTGGCCAGCATGCGCTTGATGGCGAGTTCGTTGCCGTCGTAACCGCTGCGCCACTTGAGCCACGCGTCGCGCACTTTTTCGGAATCCGCCTCGCGCACGAAGCGAATCGGGCCGTTGAGTTCGTAAACAATGAGGATGTAATTGGCTAAATCCCACTCCGCCGTGAGCAGCGTGAGCAGCGGGACATAATTCTGTTCCGCACCAGCGGGGCCGAACAAATCGTTGATGTTGCCGGTGAGCAGGAGAGTGCGCGCCTGGCCAGAGTTCAACACGCGGCCGGCTTGTTTGAGAAAATCGGGGGTGGATTTCATGATCTGGCGGGCTGGCTTGAACCACTGTGTGTCGTGGGCGGAGTGGCAATGGAAGTTGGACTCATCATCGGCACGATGTGTTCGGTGCGTTTGCTGGGAATCGCCGGATCGAAAACCACCCGGCGAATCTCTTCGCGTTGATGGGCGAACTCCTCCCGCTCCGCGGCGTGCTCGGTTTTGAAAATCGGCGCGGCTTTGTCGTAAATGATCGTCGCTCCGGGACAACAGGCATGATTCTCGCACTTCCAATCCCAGTATTGGGAAAGACCCACTACCCGGTCGCCCACCAACAGGGCCTCATTCAGTTCGTGCGTGACGATGATCAACGTGTAGGCGGGCGAAGTTCCGGAGCGCGCCTTGGTCACGTTTTCTTCATGCAACGAAAGCAGCAGTTGCTGCAAATCCTCACGTGTGGATTCGTCCAGCGCGCCGAAGGGTTCGTCCAGCAAGATGATTTCCGGCTTCATGATTAGCGCCTGTGCCAGCGCAACGCGCTGGCGCATGCCGCCCGACATTTCGTGCGGATAGAGGTCCAAGGCATCCGCCAGCTTGACGCGGGCGAGCATGGCTTCAGCTTCGGCGAGATGTTGTTTGCGCAAACGACGCCACTTTGGCCATTGAAAAATCCGGAATGGGAACGAAGTCTGGTCCAGCATCAAGCCGACCGCCACATTCTGCAACGCGGTGAGAAACGGGTAAAGCGAGTATTGCTGATAAACGATGCCGCGGTCCGGCCCTGGCTCGCGGACCGCCACACCGTCGGGCTTTCCTGGTTGCCACACAAGGATCGTGCCTTGATGTGGCCGATGCGTACCGAGAATTGCACGCAGCAGCGTGGACTTGCCACAGCCGCTCGGACCAACGAGCGACAGAAATTGTCCGCGCGGCACCTGCACTTCCACTTCGTGCAGCACGCGCTTCGGGCCGAACCAATGGCTTACGCTTTGACAGTGCAGCGCTAGATTCATGGAGAAAGTTTCATTCTCGCCCCGGCTCGTACCAAGGACACAGTTTGCGCTGCAGCCGGCTGAGCAAGAAATTCATCGTAAAACCAAACGTCGCGAGCAGCGCCAGGTAGGGATAGACCACACTCATGTTCAGCAGTTTCGATTGCAGCCGGATGCGGTAGCCAAAGCCGACGTCGCCCACCACCATCTCGGCGGCGATGAGATAGACCAGCGCCGGCCCGATCACGAGGCGCAGCGCGTCCAACAAGCGGGGCAACACTTGCGAGAGAATGATCGAACAAATCACTTCCATGTGGCTCGCGCCGAGCGTGTAGGTCTTGTAGAGGAGTTCATCGGGAAATTCCTTCACCGCGAGATAAACCGTTTGCGCCAACGCCGGCAAAATCCCGCACGCGATCATCGCCACGTACATTTCCTGTCCCGTCCCAACGAGCACAAAGAACACCGCGAGGGCGGCGGTGGGGGGAATTTGCGCGAGGAAAGAAAGCGGCGGCTGCAGAAACGCCTCCACGGGCGTGAAACAACCCATCGCCATTCCCATGATCACTGCGGACAAGGCACCGAGCGCCAATCCCAGGAAATAGCGTGTGCCCGTGGCCTTGGCGTCCACCACGAGCCAGCGTTCGCCGGAGCGTTTGTTGATCCCGACGATTTGCACCACGCCTTTCCCAATCTGCGACCATGTGGGTATCGTGGAGTCGTCCGGATTTTTTTGGTGCTGGCGATGGGATACCCAGGTGTAGCTGCCGAGCAGCAGCAGCAGCGAAGTGATGCCGAGCATGATCGTGGTCTGACGTTTGATGGGGCGGCGAATCATGCGAAAAAGTTTGATTCAAACCATGTATCTGGGATGCCGTCCCACCACATCCAGCAGTTCCCGCAAATTCACCAAGCCGCGACGGTTCAGCGCCAGCGCGTTTACGGTGGCACGACCCGTCGAGGTGATGCCCAAGACCCGTCGTCCTTCCTCGCTCCAAGCGAAATGCTCGCGCCAGACCTCGCGGCGCGGGTTAAAGAGCGCGACGGGAGTTGCTGATCTGGGATCAGCCGCCACCTGCCGGACATGCTTTGCGGCATTGCACCCGGCGCACGCCCAGGCAAGGTTGTCGAGCGCATGCGTGCCACCGGCGGATTTGGGCTGAATGTGATCCACAGTGAATGGAGCGGCGGAATAGTCTTCCGGAGTCTGGCAGTATTCGCATCGGTGACCGGCACGGTTTGCGACCTGCCGCCGCCCGGAAGCTGTGATCCTACGCTCAGGCATGCTCCGGGAGATCGATGCCCAACTCCGATATCACGTCGTCGAGTGTCGTCATCCGCAGATTGGCAAGATCCACGAGCGCCTGCATCCGCTCCGCATGCCATTCCTCCCGCTGGAATGCCAGATCCCGAAGTCGGGCGCTTTCCTGCGCCGTCAACGTTTCGGCTTCCATTTTGGCTGCCAGCTTCTGCATCTGTCGTTTGAACTCAGACGGAAACGGCTTCTCAATGCGCGCCAGGATCGCACGCTCGGTGACATCCGGTCGGGACCGCAATCGGCGGGCGCGGAGCGTCTGCAATTCTTCCCAAAACCGATTGAACTCCTGCGGCGGCATCTGATCAGCCGCCCGTAGCAGCGATTGGCGCGACGTTTTCGGTTTAATTTCGGCGACCGGCATGGGTGAAGGTTAATGCGTCCCCCGGCAAATGTCACTTCCCGGCTTTCTCTTGCGCCAGCTTGATGTAACTCGGATCCAATCGCAGGTTCACGCCCGCCGCTTCAGCCTTCGTGCCGTAACCCACCTTCGGCGCGGACGGGGTGATCTCCTGCTTCACGCAGAAATCGGTGACCTTCGCCGTGAGCGATTTAATCTCCGCGCCCGTCAACAGGTCGAGCGCCGCTTTGGGCGTGCTGTAAAACTTGGTTTGCTGGACAACCTTCTTCATCGCGGCGAGGTCGAGGTGGCTGAATTTTTCACCGAGGGCGACAAGCGTGTCATCCTTCGTGGACGGATCGGCGATGCGCTTGTTGATGGCGTAGAACGTATCAATCACGGCGCAAGCGAAATCCTTCCCGCCCGGTTTGTCGAGCGACGTCTGGGCCACGACGACCGAGTCAATGATCTCGTTCGGAATCTTCGTGGAATCGAACAGCACGTGCGAATCCTTTCGTTTGTTCAACGTTTCGAGCACGAACGGATTCCAGACGATGATGGCTGTGATCTCGGCCTGCTTCTGCTGAAACGCCACGGCGGCGGCGCCGGGGTCCATGTTGGTGAACTTGTAATCCGCGGGCTTCTCGCCGACCAACTCCAGGTTGCGATTGAAACAATACTCCGAGACGCTCTTGGCCAGGCCGTGGATTTTCTTTCCGCGAAGCTGCTTGATGTCCTTGACGGTGTTCGGAACGATCAACGCGTCCGCGCCGTAGCTCGTGGACGTGGGCAGAATCACGACCGATGGGCGGCTCAACGACGAATTGAGGGCGTCGAGCGTCGTGATGCACACGGCGTCGCACTGGGCCGCGCCATACATCGTGAGGCACGGGTCGTATTCCGCCTCCTTGAGCACGATGTCCACGTTCCATTTCTTTTCGATTGGCCCCTGCTTGCCCTCGGCGCCGTCAATGAGCTTCAATTCGTTCGCCACGCC
>CAZNOE010000094.1:8417-13365 GCA_964574525.1 uncultured Bifidobacteriaceae bacterium | reverse complement strand
CCCATCTGGTTGTAAAGGCGCACGACTTGCGGGGCCATTTTCTTTGTCACCGTTCCCGCCACGATCATCAAATCCGCCTGCCGCGGCGACGGGCGAAACACTTCCGCCCCAAACCGCGCGAGGTCATAGCGCGCCATCGAGGTGGCGATCATTTCGATGGCGCAACAAGCCAGGCCGAATTGCAGCGGCCAGACGGAATTCTTGCGCCCCCAGTTGTACAGCTCCTCCAAGGACGTCGTGAACACGCCCTGTTTCTGCAATTCGCTTTTCAGTCCTTCGTCCATATTCAGTTCTTAATCTTAATCGTAATCTTGCTCTTAATCTCATTCCCCCCGCCGCCGAGATTAAGATTATGAGCAAGATTAAGAAGAAAACTTCATTTCCAAGTCAGCACTCCCTTCTGCCACGCCCAAACGAGCCCTTCGGCCAGCAGCAGCAGGAAAACCATCATCGCGATAAACGCGCCGGCGCCCAAACTCGTGAATGCAACAGCGAAGGGCAGGAGAAAAATCGTTTCCACGTCGAAGATCAGAAAGATGATGGCGTAGAGGTAATACCCGGCTTTGAACTGCACCCACGCGTCGCCCTTGGATTCCAGCCCGCACTCGTAAATCGCGTTCTTGTCCGGGCCAGGTTTGCCCGGCGAAAATTTCTTGGCCCACAACCACGCCAACGCCAGCGGCGTGAGCCCGAACGCGGTGGCTGCGGTCAGCAGAACGGCCATGAACAAATAAGGACTGTATTCTATCGGCATAAGCGAGATGTCGCCCAAAGTTGGATGCAGGCTACAAAGCGAAACCCGGAGCGTCAAGGAATGGCCAAGCCGTGTTGCAACTATGACAAAAAACCGTTCGGCGGGTGAATCAACTCAAACAATGAACCGAAACACGCCCCCCAAGGCGTCGATTGGGGACGGTGTCAGTAGAATTGATGACAGAATCTATGGCGCAAGTCTGTTGCCCTGCGTTACAATGTGCCAGCGTAGTATGCGAAAAACTGTTGTTCTGCTGTCATTGGCTCTCTGTCTCGCCGCCGCTTCCGTTCCTGCCGCTCAGATTTTCTCCACCAATTCCGTCTGGCGATTCCGCCGCGGTAACAGCGAGGCGTCCTTGCCGATCACAGCCTGGCGCGTGGCAAGTTTCGCCGACGCGGCTGCCGGATACACCGATGCAACCGCGCCGTTCTGGTACGGCGACCCTTACCCTGGCGGCACTCAGCTCACCGACATGCAGAACTCATACTCCTGCGTCTTTCTCCGGCGTCCGTTCGTCATCGGAAACGCTTCGCAAGTTACGTCGCTGCGGCTCGGCGCTTTCGTTGATGACGGATTCGTCGCCTGGATCAACGGCGTCGAGGTGGCCCGGACGAACGTACCGGCTGGCAATCCGACTTTTCAAACCCTGGCCACCAACGCGGTCGAGCCAGTGCCTCTTGTCACCTACAACCTGCCGGCGCCGTCGGGCTATCTGACGACGGGCACGAACATGCTGACCATCCAGGTGTTCAACACTTCATCGAACAGTTCCGACCTGGGGTTCGACGCCCTGCTGGATGTGACCATCACCGAAACCACGTCGCCCGTCATCTCCAACATCACGCCCGCGCCCGGCACGGTGTCCACGCTGACTTCGATAACGATGACGTTTTCCGAACCAGTGATTGGCGTTCAAGCCGATGACTTTCTGATGAACGGCATTCCGCCGGACAGTGTCAGCGGCGATGGCAACACTTACACGTTCAATTTCGTGCAGCCTCTTGACGGAACGATTTTCATTACTTGGGCGGCGGATCACGGCATCACCGACCTGGCCTCGCCGCCAAACGCATTCAATGCCACCGCACCGGGCGCAACCTGGCAATACAACCTCGCGGATAACATCCCGCCCTTGGTGTCGAACCTTTACCCGCCAGCCGGCTTGACGGTGCGTTCGCTGGGTCAAATTGAAATCACATTCAACGAACCGGTGCTGGGCGTGCAGGCGGCGGACCTGTTGATCAACAGCCAGCCGGCCACCAACGTGACGCAACAACCCGGCGGGCCGTTTGTGTTCAAGTTTCCTCCTCGGCCGAACGGTCTGGTGCAGGTCGAGTGGGCCGCGGGGCACGGCATCACGGACGCGGCGGCATCGCCGAATCCATTTGCGGGCGGTTCGTGGAGTTACACGGTGGATTCCGACGGGCCGCTTGCGGATCTGGTGATTACCGAAATCCTCGCGGCGAACGTCAGGACCAATGGACTCGCCGATGAGGACGGCGAGCAACAGGACTGGATCGAGATTTACAATCGCGGCGTTGACCCGGTGAACCTGGCGAACTGCTCATTGAGTGACGACCCGGAGTTGCCCGGACTGTGGGTGTTCCCGGCGCGCACTCTCGCGCCGAACTCCTACCTCGTGGTCTTCGCGTCGGGGAAGGACCGCCGTTCGACCAACAGCACGGCGAAGTTGCACACCAATTTCAAACTGGGCATTGCGGGCGAGCACCTCGCGCTCTACACACCGGAGTCGCCGCGCGTTCTGTTGAGTGGATTTACGCCGTATCCGGAGCAGCGCAACGATGTTTCCTACGGCACGGACTCCGGCGGCCGCTTGCGTTATTTCGCCGCGCCCACCCCCGGAGCGCCAAACGGCCTCAGCACCATCGTCGGCGTGTGCGAGCCTGTTCATGCCAACGTCCAGCGCGGTCACTTCACCCTGCCGTTCGATCTGACGTTGTCGTGCCCGACGCCCGGCGCGACGTTGCGCTACACAACCGACGGCTCCGAGCCAACAGCAAACAGCTCGGTCTTCCCCGCCTCGCTGCGCATCACGAGCACCAGGTTGTTCCGCGCCGCCGCGTTGAAGACGAATTATCTGCCGTCGCAAACCACAACGCACAGTTACTTTTTCAATCAACCACCCAGCATCAGATCTTTGCCGGTGGTTTCCATCGTTACCGCGGCGAACAATCTTTACGGTCCGACCGGCATCCTCGGCATCAATGGCGGCAACTACACCAGCGGTCCGTGGCAGCCAAATCCGGGAGCGACGAACGACTACCACAATCCGTCAAAGCACGGCCTCGCGTGGGAACGGGAAACTTCCGTCGAGTGGATTCGCCCCGAGGACAACTCCGGTTTTCAGGCGGAGTGTGGCATTCGCGTGCAGGGCAGCGATTATCAACGCCCGCGCCTGACGACGACGAGCAAGTTTTCCTTCCGGCTCTATTTCCGCGGCGACTACGGTCAGGGGCGCTTGGAGTATCCGCTCTTTCCGCTGACCTCCGTGCAACGCTTCGATCAACTCGTCCTGCGCGCGGGTTTCAACGAACAGGGCAATCCCTTCATCCGCGACGAAATTCACCGCCGGCTCTCGCACGACATGGGTTCAATCGCTTCGCACGGCAATCTCGCCGTGGTCTTCGTCAACGGCGTCTATTATTCCAGTTCGCCATGGTACAATCCGTGTGAGCGCGTTCACGAAGAATTCCTCCAGGAACATCTCGGCGGAGGCGAGGACTGGGACGTGGTGGGGCCATCGTTCGCCCAGAGCGCCGGCCTGCCCGGCGTCATTGACGGCGACCGCGCGAACTTCCAAAGCCTCGTCAGCTACGTCAACAGCCAGTCGGTTACGGTCCAATCCGTGTATTCAAACATCGCCCGCCGCCTCGAGCTGACCAACTTCGCCGATTACTGCATCCTCAACGCCTACGCCGCGATGGGTGACTGGCCCCCCAACAACTGGCGGGCCGGCAAAGACCGCGGGACAAACGGCATCTGGCGTTTCGTCGTGTGGGACGCTGAATGGGGCATGGGCATCTACGACCGCAGCACCAACCTCAATTGCTTCACGCAGACCGGCGGCGGCCCGAACGATTCCGGCTTGGGCAGCGTCGGCAGTTCCGAGATCGCGCAACTCTACAACCGCTTGCGCGCGAGTCCTGAGTTTCGTCTCCTCTGGGCTGATCGCGTCCACAAGCATTTCTATAACGGCGGCGCGCTCACGGGCGCGAACATCACCAACCGTTTCAACGAACTGCGCGGTGAGTTGCTGCGACTCATGCCCGTCATGGATACCGAAATCCTTCAGTGGGCCAGGGATCGCCAGCCGATTTTCTTCGGTCACATGCAGCCGTATGGCCTGCTGGCGTCGTCAAACGCACCGGTGTTCAGCCAGTTCGGCGGGCGCGTGCCGGTGGGTTTCGGCCTGACGATGTCGAACCTCTCTGGCACGATCTACTACACCACCAACGGCAGCGACCCGCGCGTGGCGTTTACGAGCGCGGTGTCGCCGTCCGCCACGGCCTACAGTGGCACCGTGCCACTCGACAGCACCGTCAACGTCCGGGCGCGTTCGCTGCAAGCCGGGGTCTGGAGCGCCATGATCGAGGCCACGTTCACGGTTGGATCGCTGGGCATTCCTCTGCGCATCACTGAAATCATGTACAACCCGCCCGCCGGCTCTCTGCATGAATTCATCGAACTGCAAAATGTTTCCGGCGCCGCGGTTGATCTGAGCGGCATGTATTTCGACGGCATCACGTTCATGTTCAATGAAGGCACGGCATTGGGCGCAGGCGCCCGGCTGGTGCTCGGTTCGGACACCGAGACGAACGCCTGGAAAGCGCAATACCCCGGCGTGGCTGTCGCCGGCTGGTTCGGCGGCAATCTGAACAACGCGGGCGAGCGCATCACGCTCTTCGACCGCTTTGGTAATATCATCACCACGGTGGATTACGACGACCAGGACGGCTGGCCCACTGCGGCGGACGGCGGCGGGCGCTCGCTTGAAATCATCAACCCCAACGGCGGCCCCGACGAACCCGCCAACTGGCAGGCCAGCGCCGCCGACAGAGGCACGCCGGGCGCGGCCAATTCTGCGCCGCCGGCACAGATCGTTTACCTGAACGAAGTCATGGCCGACAACGTCAGCGCCGTGAATCACGGAGGCACATTTCCGGACTGGATCGA
>CAZNOE010000094.1:0-8317 GCA_964574525.1 uncultured Bifidobacteriaceae bacterium | reverse complement strand
CACTCACTACACCCACGACGAACGCCGCGAACGAGGCTGTCACCCTCGCCGCTTCCACCAATCTCGCGATCAACGAGTGGCTCGCCAACCCCACGCCCGGCAACCCGGATTGGATTGAACTGTTCAACCGCTCCGCCACCGAGCCCGTGTCGCTGCAAGGCAATTACCTCGCGACGAGCAACAGCCTGCATCAAATCACGTCACTGTCGTTCATCCCGCCGCTGGGCTACTTGGTGCTCTTCGCGGACGAAGCCATCGGGCCGGATCATCTCGATTTGAAATTGCCCGCCACCGGCGATGCCATTGTGCTGTCCGATGCCACCGGCGGGCAGATTGAGAAAGTGATCTACGGCGCACAGGCCGAGGGCGTGTCACAGGGCCGGTTGCCGGACGGAAACGTAAACGCGGTGAGTTTTCCCGGCTCGGTCAGTCCGGGAGCGCCGAATTACATCAACTCCTACACCGGCCCGGTGCTCAACGAGGTGTTGGCGCGCAACCGCAGCGTCAGCGTCGGCGGACAATTCGCTGACTTCATCGAGATTTACAATTCGGGCAAAAGCGGCTTCGAACTCGGCGGCATGAGCTTGAGCGTGAATTCGCAGCAGGCCGGCGAATGGTCTTTCCCGGCGAATACCATTCTCGATGGCAACAGCTATCTGCTCATCGAGTGCGACGGCTCGCTTCCGGTTTCGACGAACGCGGGGAGCTTCAACACCGGCGAATCGCTGAATGGCGAGGGCGGCGGCGTTTATCTCTTCGACGTGTCCGGCCAGCTCGTAAACTCCGTTGAATACGGCCCGCAGGTGGAGGACATGTCCATCGGTCTGAGCGGCGGGCAATGGCGGTTGTTGAGCGCACCTTCACCCGGCACGGCGAATGGGAGTGTGGCGGTGCTCGGCACCAGCACCGCACTCCGCATCAATGAGTGGATGCCAAATCCTGCCAAAGGCGACGATTGGTTCGAGCTGTTCAATACCACCAATCGTCCCGTGGACCTCAGCGCGATTTCGCTCTCGGACGATCCTTCGATTGTCGGGCAGGGCAAATTCCGTCCGGCGGCGCTCAGCTTCATCGGACCAAGCGGCTTCGTAAAGTGGGTGGCCGATTCCAATCCCGGCCAGGGCCGCAACCACGTCAGTTTCGGTCTCGAAGCCGAAGGTGATTCGCTGCGGATCTACGGCGTGAACGGGACGACTTTCTCGTTGGTGGACACGCTGGGCTTTGGCGCGCAATCGAATGGCGTGTCGAGCGGAAGATTGCTTGACGGCGCGACGAACATTCTCGCCTTGCCCGGCACGCCGACGCCGGGCGCGAGCAATTATCGCCTGCTCCAAAGTGTGGTCATCAACGAGGCCCTCGCGCACACCGATCCGCCGCTGGAGGACGCAATTGAGCTGCACAATCCCACCGCGTCGCCCGTGAGCATCGCCGGCTGGTATCTGAGCAACAGCCGCGACAACCTTCGCAAATATCAAATCACAAACACCGCACCAATTCCGGCGGGCGGCTACGCGGTAATCTATGAGTATCAGTTCAACAACGGCACGCCCAACGCCTTCACCTTGAACTCGGCCTACGACGACGAAATCTGGCTCACGGCAACCGCGGGCGGCATCGAGACCGGCGACCGCGCCACCGTGGAATTCGGCGCGTCGTCCAACAGCGTGTCCTTCGGCCGTGTGGATACCAGTCAGGGTGTGGACTTCTGGCCGTTGACGCAGCGCACGTTTGGCGTGGACAACCTGGCGCCGCTGTCGCAATTCCGCACCGGCACGGGTTTGAGCAACGCCGCGCCCGTCGTCGGCCCGATCATCATCAACGAAATCCTCTACCACCCGCCGGGTGGCACCAATGGCAGCGAACAATTCATCGAACTGGGGAACAACACCGGCAGCCCTGTGACACTCTACGATCCAGCGTATCCGACGAACCGCTGGAAACTCGGCGGCGGCGTGGACTTCGCGTTCCCGGCAGGTGTCAGTCTCGCTGCGGGCGAACACTTGCTCGTGGTGGATTTCGATCCGACGGACACGGCGACGCTGGACGCGTTCCGCGCCCACTACGGAATCAGCAATGGCGTTGCCGTCTATGGCCCGTTTAGCGGCTCGCTGAACAATGACGAAGATTCGCTGGAGTTGTATTATCCGGACCGGCCGCAGCAACCGCCCGCCCCCGACGCGGGCTTCGTGCCTTACGTGCTCGCGGATCGCGTCAACTACACTGACCGCGCACCGTGGCCAAGCGGCGCCGTGGACGGCGGCGGGCTTTCATTGCAACGTCTCGCGGTGAATCTCTACGGCAACGAACCCCTGAACTGGATCGCTGCTTCGCCCACTCCCGGCGCGAACAACAGCACGACTTCGCCCGACACCGACGGCGACGGCATTCCGGATTGGGCGGAAGATCAAATGGGATTGGACCGTAACAATCCTCTCGACGCGGCGCTGGATCCTGACGGCGATGGCGCGACGAACTTGCAGGAATACCTCGCCCGCACGGATCACCTGAACGCGAACAGCTATCTCAAGCTTGACGGGATTGTCGCTTCCGGAAACGTCACGTTGTCTTTTCAAGCCGTGGCTGGCCGCACCTACTCGGTGCTCTACACGTCCTCACTCACAGGCCCAACCTGGACCAAGCTGGCCGATATGCCCGCACAAGTCGTGACCCAGACCGTGAGCGTGAATGACCCGCAAGCCCCGGCAGCGACGCGCTTCTATCGTTTGGTGACACCGGCATTGCCATAAACAACAGGCGACTTGCCTGGGAACGCCCGCGTCTCGCCAGTAAGTTCCAGGAAAGATTGTCCGGGACATGCCGGCAGGACGACGGCGCTCCCGCGGGGCGTTCATTCCTGCTTTTTCGCCCGCTTAAGTCCGACCTCGTGCGCAATGTCGTCGAATTCTTCGTGGCTGACTTCTTCCAACTGTTTGCCTTTGGCAGCGAGCTTCTCGTTGATCTTGATGGCGGTTTCGGTCATCTGCTCGTGCGTCTCCGCCGAGCCGCCGACCAAGGCAAAGTTGGGACCGGTGGTGAGTCGCTTGTTTCCGTCGGAATCCAACCCGACGCCGAGCATCACTGCCTTGCGTTTCTTCTTCCTGGCCGCGTTCGCCATGCGGCCAAAGTAGAGAGCGGGATTCGCGGCGTCAATGCCGCACAGCAAGACAAGCAATGACTGTGGCCGGAATTCATTCGTTCGCGCCGCGGATCGGCACGGTGAGTTGTTTGCCGTTGTCGCTTGATCCGAGTTTGAGCAAAAACGGAACAGCCACCTTCGCCCATTCGCCCGCGCTCGGGTACGACTTTGCCGAACCGCCAAACGAACTGCGCAGCATATCAGTGTCAATGATCCCGGGATTGAGCGGAATGGCGGCCATGCCGGAAGGCAACTCCTGTGCGAGCGATTGCGTCAGCCCTTCAATGGCCCACTTCGTGGCGCAATAGGGCGCGACCTCTGCATCCGTCGAGCGGCCCCAGCCGGAACTGAAGTTCACGATCACGCCGCTCTTGCGCTTGACCATCTCCGGCGCGAAATGGCGGATGACGTTCGCCACGCCCTTGATGTTCACGTCAATGACCTCGCCAAACTCGCGCGCCCCAATCTCCCACAGGCGCGCATTCTTGTTAATGATCCCGGCGTTGTTCAGCAGCAAGTCCGGCGGTCCATGCGACGTCAGCACGATGCTCGCCCAGGACTTCACCGCTTCGTCGCTGGCAACGTCCACCGGATAAAAATCATGCGGCGTGCCGTGCGCACGTCGCAGCCGGTCAATGTCCTTGCCCGAGCGCCCGCACCCCAGCACCGTGTGGCCCGACCGCGCGAATTCATCCACCATCGCCCGGCCGAGGCCGCGCGTGACGCCGGTAATCAAGACAATTTTTCCCATACGTTTGGAGCGCCGGTCTCCGACCTGGCGCGTTGGAAGTCACGCCTCAGCGTGGCAGGTTGTGGCAAGCTAAAGCTTGAACTCCAACACTACCTTCGCGCCGGGTCGGAGACCGGCGCTCCGCTCATTAGGTGGTCGTTTTATGCCCGGATTCTGTGTTTCAACACCGTCGGGTTTCAATGTAATTTTTTGCCGTGAGCGCTCCTCTTTTCCTGTCCGGTTTGGCCGGTCTGCGGCTGTATGTTTGTTGAGAAGTAATGCTGGACGACCGACAACTCTTGCGCCGCTACGTCGCCGACGGTTCGGAAGCCGCTTTCGGCGAACTGGTCGCGCGTTACGTTAACCTCGTTTACTCCGCCGCGCTCCGGCGCACGGGCGGCGACACGCATCTCGCGCAGGACGTGGCGCAACTGGTCTTCACCGACCTCGCCTGCAAAGCGCGTTCTCTGCGGGCGGACGTCGTGCTGGCGGGCTGGCTTCACCGCGCCACGCAATACGCCGCCGCACAGTTGCTGCGCACCGAACACCGTCGGATGGCGCGCGAACAGGAGGCTGTGGCGATGAACACCCTTGAATCTGAAACCCCACCCGATTGGGAACAAATCCGCCCCTTGCTCGACGAAGCGCTCGACGAACTTGGCCGCAACGACCGTGACGCGTTGCTGCTCCGTTTCTTCGAGCAACGCACTCACGCGGAAATCGGAGCGGCCCTCGGCTCGAACGAAGACGCCGCCCGCAAACGCGTGACACGGGCGCTGGAGAAGCTCCGCGCTGATCTTGTCCGTCGTGGTGTGACGACAACCAGCGTGGCTCTTTCGGCGACGCTGTCGGTCAATGCCGTGCAAATCGCTCCGGCCGGACTGGCCGCCACGCTCGCGAGTAGCTCACTCGCGGGCGCCGCGGCCGGAGGCGGAACTACGTTTACGTTTCTAAAGCTCATCACCATGACCAAACTCAAGACTGGAATTGTCAGCGCCATCGTCGTCGCGAGTGTCGCGACCTCTCTCATCACTCAACATCAAGCCCAAGCGAGAATGCGGGTGCAGGATGAATCTTTGCGACAGCACTCGGATCAATTGGCTCAAGTGCAGGCCGAAAACGAGCGCCTTTCAACGTTGGCCACGAAAGCAAACGGCTCGGCCGAGAGCGGCCAGTTGAAGGAGTTGCAAAAACTTCGCGCCGAAGCCGAATTGCTCCGCAGCCAAACAAAAAACCTGGCCATGCTTCGGGAAGAGGACCGACGACTGCATCAGCCCCCACCACCGGGGTCCCAAACGGTGTTCCAGATAAAAGAACAGGTTTGGGCCAAACAGGAATGCGCGGAGGGCTGGATACGCGCATTTATTGCGTATGCCGGGGAAAACCAAGGCCAGTTGCCAGCCAGTTTCGAGCGAACCGAACCCTTTTGGCCAAAAGAAATCAAGAAAACTGGCAGCGTCCCCGCAGACCAGTTTGAAATCCTCTATCACGGATCACTCGATTCTCTCACCAACCTGGATGTCATTGTGTTTCGGGAAAGGAAACTTTGGCCATACGGAAACGCGAACTATGGATTGGGGAAATTTGGAAGGTTTTATGCCCTTGCCGATGGTCACGTCCAATATTCCTCGTCTTCCGACAAAACTGCCAACGGCAATTTTGACGCATATGAGAAGTCGCACACGGCCCCGCCGACCCGCCAATGAAGAGCATCGCTCTCAGATTCAGCCTTGTCGGCGCAATCGTGGTCGCCAGCGTGGCCGCGCCATTGCAGATTCAAAGTCACGCACGAGGTCAAAGGCGCGAACGGACGGCCTTGTTGCAGCAACAGGCCGAGCGGTTCGCAGAGTTGTCAGCGGAAAACAAACGCCTGTCAAATCTCGTCGCTCAAACGAGGCTATCTTCTCTCTCCGAGGATCAGTTCATGGAACTGCTGAGGCTGCGTGGCGAGATCGGGCAATTGCGACAAAACGCGAGGGAAGTAGCCAGTCTCCAGGCAACACATCAACAACTGCTCGCGGCGGCCAGAAACTTGGAGCCGCAGGCCGGCCCGGCGCTGCCGGACCCCAAAACCGTCCAAGCTTATTGGCCAAAGGCGCAACTGACTTTTGCAGGATACGCCGACCAAGTATCGGCGCTGCAAACGACGCTCTGGGCCATGAGCCGGAATGATCCCGACGTTCTCGCGGCGAGTGTCACCGCCAAGACTAAGTCAAACCTCGTCGAGAGAGCGGCTATGGACGGTGGCAGCCCTGCTGAGCGGCTTGCCTGGCAAGCCAAGACGACTGCGGACTCATTCGGTCCCGCCAGCGGATTCTATGTCCTCGGGCATGACTTGGCGGAGCGGATACTGAAGGGAAGTCCTGGTTTGCAAATCCTCAATGTCTATTTCGAGCAGGAAGGTACGACCCGCAGGTTCGTGCTAAGCAAAATCGGCGACGAGTGGAAAGTCGAGGGCATCTATGGAATCGGCGGAAACGATAGCGAGCCTGGTCCGACGCTATGGCCATGAGACGCCAAGCAGGCATTCTGGGATTCAACTCAAACCTGTTCCTGTGTAGCTTTTGGGCATGCGCCTCATCACGCTCACCACTGACTTCGGGACGCGGGACTGGTTTGTCGGCACGATGAAAGGTGTCATCCTCGGCATTCAACCACGGGCGGTCATCGTGGACATCACGCATGAAATCGCCAGCGGCGACATTCGTGGGGGAGCGTTCGCGCTCACTGCCAGCTATTGCCTCTTTCCGAAAGACACCGTGCACGTCGCGGTGGTTGATCCCGGCGTCGGGAGCCAGCGGCGGGCGATTGCTGTGCAAACGAAGGATTACTTTTTTGTTGGCCCGGACAACGGCGTATTGTCGTTTGCGCTCGCACGCGAAAAGATCAAATCCATCCATCAACTCACCAACGACGAGTTCTTCCTGAAACCCGTCAGCCGGACATTTCATGGCCGCGATGTCTTCGCGCCCGTGGCGGCGCATTTGAGCCTGGGCGTGCCAATTCAAAAACTCGGCCCGTGGCTGAGGGATTTTGTGAAGCTCGCCTGGCCGCGACTACGACTCCTCGATGGGAAGGTTGATGGTGAAATTGTTCACGTTGACCATTTCGGCAATTTGATCACGAACATTGACGCGAAGAGTCTGCGAGTCTTTGGTGACAAGCCGTGCGAAGTTTTTGCGAAGCGCAAACGCCTGTGCCCGATCGCGCCGTTCTACGGCGCCGTGCCCGTTGGCCGACCGCTTGCCGTACTCGGCTCGGCGGGCTTTCTGGAAATCGCGGTCAACAGTGCATCGGCTGCCGAGAAGTTCAGCCTGCGCATTGGCGATCAGGTGAGCGTCCGGCCTTGGATCAAATCTCGATAATCGGCGGCGGCGCCCGGCGGCTTCCCCGAGCAAACAGGCACACCACCAGTCCGAAAGCGAAGCCGCCAACGTGGGCCACCACGCGATGCCGCCGAATTGCGTTCCTGATGAGGCGAGACTGAACGCTACTCATTCCCGCGGATTAAACCGCGATTCGCGCGCCAGTTGCTCCCACAATTTGCGCTCCGCCTCCGTGACTTGCTTCGGCACTTCGACGCGCGCGACAACAATCAAATCCCCTTTCTCCCCGTCGCGTTTGGGCAAACCGCGTCCGCGCACGCGCAACTTCTGTCCGTTCTGAGTGCCCGGCGGGATTTTGATGTTCACGCGGTCGTGCAACGTCGGCACGGAAATGTTCGCGCCGAGCACCGCTTCCCACGGCGCAAGTTCCGCCTCGTAAATTAAATTGTGCTCCTGCACTTCGAAGTCCGGATGCCGGGCCAGGCGCACGCGCAGAAAAAGATCGCCCGCGGTGCCGCCACCCGTGCCAGCTTCGCCCCGACCGGCCAGACGCAATCGCTGGCCTTCCATCACGCCAGCCGGAATCTTGACCTGGTACGTTTCCGCCTTCGATACGTGTCCGCTGCCGCCGCACACGTTGCAGATATGCTGACCGCGTTCGCCCGTGCCGCCGCAATGGTCGCACGTGACCGCGCGCCGAACGTTCACCGAACGCAGCGAACCGTGCGTGGCTTCTTCCAGCGTCACCATGATGTCGCCCTCGATGTCGCGCCCGCGCTCGGCCAAATCTTCCTCGGCAAAACCGGCGGACCGCCCGAACCCAGCGGCGCCCCGGCCCCGCGAGCCAAACATTTGCTCGAAGAAATCGCTGAAGCCCGTGTTGCCGAAGTGGAATTCGAATTCCGGCCCGCCCTGACCGCCGCGTTGGCGAGTGCGACCGCCGGTGAAATTCTCCCAACCTGGCGGCGGACGGAATTCCGCGCCGGACTTCCAGTTCGCGCCGAGTTCATCGTACTTCTTGCGCTTCGCCGGATCGCTCAGGACCTCATAGGCTTCATTGATTTCCTTGAACTTTTCCTCCGCCTTCTTTTTGTCCTTCGCCACGTCGGGGTGATGCTCGCGCGC
>CAZNOE010000093.1:9162-13375 GCA_964574525.1 uncultured Bifidobacteriaceae bacterium | reverse complement strand
GTTTGGCATGAACGGCGTTGCCTACCCGCAGGATCACGTCCTGGATATCAATCGGTTTATTCAAAAAATCGTTCGCGCCAGCTTCAATGCCCATCAACCGGTCCCCGCGTTCGGAAAGTGCGGTGACCATCAGAATCGGGATGTGCGCCGTCCGCGCGTCTTTTCTCAACCGCCGGCACACTTCGAAGCCATCCATCTGCGGCATCATCAGGTCGAGCAGAATGGCATCCGGCGGACGCGCGGCAACTTTCTGCAGCGCCTGCATTCCGTTTTCGGCCTCCTCAACTTCGTAGCCGCGCGCTTCCAGCGGGTCACGCAGCAGAGTGCGGTTTTGTTCTTCGTCATCCACGACCAGCACGAAGCCGGGCGAACGCGTTGGCCCGGTGGCCGAGGGTTTGATATTTGGGATTTCACCTGGCATAGTTTTTCCCTTCAGCGGGTTGTTGGTTGTTTGCGCAAGTTGGCCGGCGCAATGAAGCGCGTTATGGTCGCTATGAAGGTTCGGGTGTCGATGGGTTTGGTCAGATAGCCATCGCAGCCTGCCTTCAGGGCGATTGCCTCGTCGCCCTTCATCGCGTGGGCGGTGAGTCCGACGACCGCCACGTGGCACGTGGCGGGATTAGCTTTGAGGTTTTTGGTCGCGGACAGGCCGTCCATGCCGGGCAAACCGAAATCCATCAGCACCAGATCCGGCAAAATCTCGCGCGCCATCCGCAACCCTTCCTCCGCCGTCTGCGCCGAAGAAACAATGAAGCCGTTCGCCTCCAACAAATCGGTGGCCAGCTCAAGGTTCAACAGGTTGTCCTCGATGATGAGTACTTTGTTTCGGGTCATGGTTTCCCTCCGGTTATCCCGGCTTCCCCACTGGCTGCATCCAATCGTTCCAATTCGGCGAGCAGACTTCCCAGTTCCGTTTTGGAGGTGATCGCCTGCACGTGACCGGCCAGGCGTTGGCGTTCCTCCTCATTGAGCACGGCACCCGTATGGATCAGAATGGGAATGGATTTGGTTCGCGGATGCGCGCGCAGTTGTTCGACGACTTTGCTCCCGTCGAATTCGGGCATGGTAAAATCCAGGATGATCACGTCTGGGCGATAAATCGTGGCAAACTCCACACCTTTGCGGCCGTTGAAAGCCCGGAGAACCCTAAAGCCCGCCTGCAGGAGGGTCTTGGTCAGTAATTCCAGCAACGCAGGCTCGTCATCAATGATCAGGACCGTTTTGAGTTCTTTGCCGGAGGTTTTGCCCGGGCGGATGGCGTCCACGAGCCGGGAACACAACCGTTCCTGGACCGCCCGTTCCTTGCTGAATAAACAGAATGCCGGGTTGCCGTGGTCATCAACTGAAAAAATGACGAGCGGTATCCTGGGCGGGATGGTTGAGCGGCACTTGAGCAATTCCTGTTCTCCGTGTTGATCCACCAGTTTCCGGTCAATCACCACGGCATAAAACCATTTGGCCCTTACCGTCGCGATGATCGCCTCCATTTGCGGAATCACCGCAACCTCGTAACCCACACCAGTCAGATAATCGCCGGCTCCCGCGGTGCGGGACTCGCTTGCGGCGTCGTCCGTCACGATCAACACGAGTGGACGGATGGTTTCGTCGCGCGCGTCCCGCCCTGCGGGATCAGTCATCCCGCTCTGCGGGACTGGTATTGCTTCAGCCTTTGGAACCGGAAGCAGGAAAATGAAGGTGCTGCCCTTGCCTTCGATGCCTTCACTCTCCACCCAGATCCGTCCACCGTGCATTTCGATCAGCCTTTTGGTCAATGCCAGCCCCAGCCCGGTGCCTTGCTGCTGCCGGCCATAGGAGGAGTCCACTTGTTCGAACTCTTTGAATACGCGCTCCTGGTCCTTCAATTTGATACCAATGCCCGTGTCGCTAACGGCGACTCGCAAGGATTCGCTAGGAATAGTTGATGGTTGATAGTTTTTAGTTGATGGGCTATCAACTACCAACCCTCCACTATCAACCGCCCCAGCGGTCACGGTCACTCTCCCGCCGTCCGGGGTGAACTTGATGGCGTTGCTGAGCAGGTTGTACATGATCTGCTTGAACTTCGCTTCGTCGGCAAACAGCAAGGGAAGGTTCGCCTCAACTTCAAACTCAAGGCTGATGCCCTTCTTGTTGGCCAGCGTTTTGACAATGGTTTGCACCTCCGACAAAGCCTTGGCGACGGCGAACGCGTGGCGCATCAACTCCACCCGGCCGGCCTCCACCTTGGCCAGGTCGAGAATGTCATTGATGAGCTGGAGCAGGTGGCGTCCGCTGTTGAGAATGTTGTTGCTGTATTTGAGTTGCCGGTCGTTCAACCCGCCAAAGGTTTTGTCGGTGAGGATTTCTGAAAAGCCGATGATGGCGTTGAGCGGCGTGCGCAACTCGTGGCTCATGTTCGCGAGGAACTGGCTCTTGGCGAGATTCGCGGATTCGGCGGCTTCCTTGGCGTGCTGGATGGCAGCTTCGGTCAGGCGGCGTTGCGTGACGTCCAGAAAGATTCCGTCGGCGCACATAAGCATTTCGCCCTCTCCCCCCTCCAAACCTCCCTCCTCTCCCGGGGAGCTTGCAGAGAGGGGGGCGGAGGGGGGAGAGGGCCGAAAAACCCGGCGTGGCCGCGTGGTCAGCGCCCGGTCATGCACCCAAATCCACTGGCCGTCTTTCCGGCAGATCCGGTATTCCACGTCAAACCTTTCGCCACTTGAGAAAAGCTTCTGGTAAGCCTGGCCGACGCGCGCCGCGTCCTCAGGATGAATCCGCTCCATCCAAAGTTGCCGGCCGTTCTCAAGGAGTTCTTTGGAACTGAACCCCAGCACCTTGACGGCGTTGCCGCTGACATAAATCAGCTCCCGGTTTGAATCGGCCGTCCAGACCACGTCCGGGATATGATCAATGAGCGAACGATATTTTTCCTCACTCGCGCGCAAAGCCTCCTCGGACAGTTTGCGCTGCGTGATGTCCTGAATCACCGCCTGAAACTCCCGTCCCGCCTCGTCGGGACCCTTTTTCTCAAACAATCGCCGGACCCGGTATTGATGCCACACGACCCGGTCGTCCGGCGAATGCAGGCGGTGATCAAATGAAACCACTGGCTCATCCGGCGGCAAAGAGTTGATGTAGCTCAGCGGAACGGCGGCATCCTCTTCGGAAAGCGTTTGAAAAAAGTTTGTGCCGAGCAACTCCTCGCTGCGTTTGCCGTGGAAGCGGCAGAAAGTTTCATTGACAAAAGTGAGCAGGCCGTCCGGTTTGAACCGGCAAATCAAATCCGTCTGGTCCTCCACCACTGCGCGAAACCGTTTTTCGCTTTCCGACACCGCGCGTTCCGCCGCCCGGCGTTCGGCGGCCGCCGCCGCCAGCAGCATGTTGGTGACCGCCAGAATCCCGATGTAACAGCCGATGAGCATCAGACTGTCCTGCACGGTAGCCGTTACGAATGGCCCGGTGTTATGAACCAGGGAATTGATGGCCAGCGCCGACACCAGCAACGTTCCAGCAGTGGCGCCACGCGGCCCAAATCGCAACGCGCCCCAGACCAGAAACGGAAAAGGCAGGTAAGCCAGCGGATAACCCTGAATCCCCTGGACCAACCAGGAATTGAAGGAAATCAGCGTGCCGCAGACCAAACCGGCGCCGCAGAGTGCGGCCTCGGCAATCAGCCTGGCATTCCAGCGGGTGGCTGACGGCGACGCCCAGGTGATGATGACCGGCGCGACTACCAGCGCGGCCAGCGCATTCGGCACCCACCACGACAGGGTGTGGCGAAATAAGTCGTCCCACGCGACCTCGCCGCTGTAGGCGAGGCTCACGACATTGAACGCCGCATTGACCGTCGTACCGAGAAAACACGCCAATCCGATGTAGCCGGTCACATCGCGCGTGCGCTCCATCGCATTGTCGAAGCCGCTGATTTTTTTAAGCAGGAAAGTGCAGACGATGGCGCCCATGGTATTGCCAATGGCCGTTCCGAGCGTGAAAAACCCAAACGGCACTCCATTCGTGAACGAAAACAGGACCGCTCCCAGAGCCACGCCCGGCCAAAACCGGTAGCCAAACAGGAGAATGGCGGCGAGCGCGATGCCCGCCGGCGGCCAGACCAACGCCACGCTGCCGGAGAGGAAGGAGGTCTCCTTGCCGACCAATCCTCCCAGGAAGTAAAGCGCGATGAGAGCCACCACGTGCGTGAACGTCGTCAGTTTTTGATTCTGCATCAGTTTTG
>CAZNOE010000093.1:0-9062 GCA_964574525.1 uncultured Bifidobacteriaceae bacterium | reverse complement strand
AAACAACGCCGCCTCCGTTGCGGCAAGGGCGGCTTCACTTTCCGTGCTTGAGGAAAAGATTTTCCGAAAATCTTCATGGATCGCTCGATTGTCATCAATGATCAAGATACGCCGAGGTTGGGATTCATTATTCATAATAAGTTTTTGGGCCTATGCACATTGTTCCCCTACCACAAGCCGTTGGGGCAAGATTCGCGGATTTGGCCGAAAACGCCACAAGCTGTCGGCCAAGGGGAATAATGTGCATAGCCCTATAAGTTTTTACCCGTTTGGGTCATGGCGGGCAATTCGAGAGTAAATTCAGCGCCC
Source organism: uncultured Bifidobacteriaceae bacterium (assembly GCA_964574525.1). Classification (GTDB taxonomy): domain Bacteria; phylum Verrucomicrobiota; class Verrucomicrobiia; order Limisphaerales; family JADLHS01; genus WYBW01. The sequence goes on along the minus strand of CAZNOE010000093.1, from coordinate 8,753 downwards.
TGGCCGAGGCCGGCGCTGTGAACGGTCAACGAACCGCCCATTTCCTTTGCCGCCAGTGCGCCGCTGTGCAGGCCAAAGCCGTGACCGCCTTTGCGCGTTGTAAAACCGTGACTGAAGATGCGCGTCAGATTCTCTGCCGGAATCCCAACCCCGTTATCCATCACCGATATCCTGACCCGGCCCGCATCGTTGGCCACGCGCACCGTCAGCCGTTTGTCCGCGCGGTCCGACTCGTCGCAGGCGTACAGGGCATTGCGCAGCAGGTTCACCAGGATTTGCAGGATCTTGTGCTTCTCAAGGTTCAGGGTCGGCACCGCTTCAAATTCGCGGATGACCTCCACGCCGTGATGGCTCAAAGCACCCTCATTCATGCGCAGGCTGTCCTCCACCAGACTGACCACGTTGATCATTTCCTTCACCCCGCCGAACGTCGCGTAGCTCTGCTGCATGGCCACAATTTCCTTGATGTGCTCGACGTTCCGCCGCAACGAATCCAGTTCGCTGACAATGGCCGCCTGGTCGGCGAGGAGATGTTCGGAGAGCTGGGCCAGATGCGCCGGCAGATGTTTGCCGCGGGCGTCGTTGGTAATAAACGCCCCCAGGTCATGCGCGTGCTCCTGCAGCAAGGCCACGACCCGGGCGAGGCCGGAGGCCCGGGACTTCTTCACGCTCTCAACGATCAAGCCGGTGGAAATGTTGACGCTGTTGAGGACGTTGCCGACATTGTGGAGCACGTTGGTGGCAATTTCCGCCATGCCGGCCTGACGCGAGGCTTCAAGCAATTCCTTGTGCACCTTTTCCAACTCGGCTTCCGAAAGCTTGCGCTCGGTGATGTCCGAGAACACGCAAAGCAAGTGCACCCGGTCTTGGTGGTGGAACGGGACAAACCGGCAGGAGAGCCAGACCGCTTTTCCAAACGAAGTGACGAAATGGGCTTCCAGGTTCTGTGGCTGGCCGGTTTTCAGCGCTTGATCAGCGGCTGGAAAGATGCCGCCGCGTTTCCAGGATTCGATGTTGCGGAAATTCTGCGCCTCCAGCGATTCCACCGTGGCACCCACAACCTGCGCCGCGGCGGAGTTGACCGAGACTGCGTCGCCCTCAGCGGTATAGGTGATGATCCCCAGCGGCGAAGCTTCCAGCACGGTGCGGCTGAAGTTGAGTTCATCCACGATGCGTTTCTCCGCCCGCTTGCGCTCGGTGATGTCGCGGAACGTCCAGATTCGGCCGTAGTATTTTCCTTCTTTGCCAAACACGGGAGACGTGTATCGGTCCAAAACCGTCCCGTCCTTAAGCTCAATCTCGTCCCGGCTGATTTCGTTTGGGTGGGAAAAAAGATGGACGAACTTTTCAGTGAACAGCTCGGGATTTTTGGTCATGCCCCTGAGCCACAGAACCTGTTTCTCGTCGTCTTTGTCGTCCGCAATGTGCCGGGGAATTCCTAACAAGTCGGCCGTCTGCTGGTTTTGAAGAAGCTTCTTGCCCTCCTGGTCAGCGACCAAAATCCCGTCTATGGAGGAGTTCACCTGGGCCTCAAGGAACGCCGTTTTCCACTGCAACTCCGCTTCCGCACGATTGCGCTCGGTATTTTCCGCCTGCAACGCCTCATTGGCTTTTGCCAGTTCAACGGTGCGTTCCTGGACTCGCGCCTCCAGTTCCGCATGGGCCTGGCGCAGGTTTTCCTCCGCCTCTTCGTGTCGGTGGAAGCTATCCAACGATTGGGCGCGCCATTGTCGTACGCCGCGGGCGGCTGACCACCAGGCCACAAACGACGTCCCTCCGGCAACCAGAGCGACGATCAATAAGATCAAGTCAAGGCGTTCATCTTCTCGGAGAGCTTTATCAAACTCGTGCCTGATTTGGTTGGCGAACGATGTTATTCCGTCAGCATAAATCCTTTTCTGCGTTTCATATTCGGGACTGGAGAATACTGCCTGCGCCTCCTCTTTGCGGTCAGCGCGAACGAAGGCAAACGCGCGATTTTCCATTTCCACCAGCTTGATGTTCGCCGCATCCCTCCGGGTCGCGGGTTTGATGTTGAAGGAACTGTCTCCAATTCTTGCTGTTTCCTTGATCGCGGCATCCAATTGCGGCTCGAAAAGGCGATACCGCTCTTCCCACCGCGGATCTCCCGTTGCCGCCGCCATCCGCGCGGACATGGTCAACACCTCGTCCAGATGGACGATGACGCCGCGGAGTTCTTCGATTTGCGACAGCCGGTTCATGAACACTTTTGTATCGCGATTCGCATCAAGAACAAGCCAGCCAAACCAGGCGAAAGTCGCCGTCGTCAGAACCAAGGCGACGGTGAGAAGCTTGATCGGAAGATGCATGCCAATTATCGCATCATCGGGGGCGTTATTTTGTTGGGTTGTCAATCGCTTCCCCTTAATCTGATTTATCCAGCATCTCGCGCACTTTGCGGGCCAGCGCTGCGGGCGTATAGGGTTTGGACAGGAACTCAACTCCTGCGTCGAGCACTCCGTGGTGCGCGATGGCGTCATCCGTGTAACCCGACGTGAAGAGGATTTTGAGGTCGGGATAAGTTGTTTTCAGCCACTCCGCCATCACTTTGCCGCCCATCAGCGGCATGATCAAATCGGTCACCACCAAACGAATCGGGGAGCCCTTATGTTCCCGCACCGCGTGCAACGCATCCTGGCCGTTCGAGGCCGACAGCACACTTCCTATCCCTGAGCAATTACTTTGCCACCTGGAACTCCAGCGCGGATCGTCTTCGGCCATCGGAATGTTTTTCAATGTGGGATTCATTATTTGCCTTCGTCGGCAGGGAAAAAGAAAACGTCGCCCCGCCATCCACTGCCCCTTCCGCCCAGACCCGGCCGCCGTGCCGATGAATGATGCGCTGGACATTGGCCAGGCCGATGCCCGTGCCCTCGAACTCGTCGTGGCTGTGCAGGCGTTGGAACACGCCAAACAGCTTGTCGGCATAACGCGGATCGAAACCCGCACCGTTGTCACGAATGAAGATCACCGTCTCCTCTTGCGGCAAAGCAGAAATTGGGGAAGCAGAAAGCAGAGATGAAACTCCGATTTCAGCTTTCCTGATTTCCACTTTCTGTTTTTCATACGGCGGAGCGCAACCGATTTCGATTCTGGCCCGGGCGCGAGTGCCGGTGAACTTCACGGCATTGGAGATCAGATTGACCAGCACCAGGCGCAACAGGGCCCGGTCGCCCCACACCGCCGGCAGCGGGCGGATTTCCCAGGCGATGTTTCGCTCCTTCGTGTCCCCCTGAAAATCGCCCACCGTCTCCTGGACCAACTGGTCGAGATTGACCTCCGTCATTTGCATCTCTGATTGTCCGATACGCGCGAAGGCCAGCAGATCATCAACCATATTCCTCATCTGTTTCGCCGCCCGGGAAATACTCGTCAAATGGCGGAGATTTGCTTCTGAAAGCGGCGGCCCGGCGTCTTTTTGCAACAGGTCCACGAAGCCCAAAACATGGCGCAGCGGCGCGCGCAAATCGTGGGAGACGGAAAAACTGAACGCCTCCAGTTCCTGGTTGACGGCTTGCAGTTGCGCCGTCCGTTCGGCCACGCGTTGCTCCAGTTCGGTGTTCAGTTGATGAATTTTTTCCTCCGCCGCTTTGCGTTCGGTGATGTCAGTGCGGATGGACACGTATTGGCGGGGTTTGCCCCGGTCGTTGAGGAACGGCACGATGGTGGCGTCCACCCAGTAGAACGACCCATCCTTGGCCTTGTTCTTGATTTCACCATGCCAGACCTTGCCGTGCGTAATGGTCGCCCACAGTTCGCAGATAAGATCTTTTGGATGAAAACGTGAATTGATGAGGCGATGGTCTTGTCCCAACAATTCCGCGCGGGAGTATTTGGAAATCGCGCAGAACTTGTCGTTGACGCTGGTGATTTTTCCCTGCGGATCGGTGATGGCCACGATGGCGTGCTCATCCAGCGCGGACTTCAAGTCGCCGATTTCCTTGGATGAGGCCTTTAGTTGTTCTTCGGTTCGCTTGCGCTCCGTGATGTCACGGACGTTGCATTGAATCACTTTCTTGTCACCGGCTTGATACACATTGCTGACAAACTCCACGGCAATGTGGCGGCCATCCCTCGTTTCCAGTGGCAGGTCTTCATAGCGGACATACCAGTCCTGTTGTAATCGCTCCAGCATGACCTGGTTCGACTCGATGTCCTTGAACGGACTAAGCTCGCCGACGGTTTTGCCGACCATTTCGCTGTGAGAAAAGCCCAGTAGTTTGAAAAGGAAAGGATTCACATCGGTGATGCGTCCCGTGTCAACGTCCAGAATCAGGATGCCGTCCTTCGCCGCTTCGAACAGCCGCCGATAACTGAGTTCGGACGCGCTCATCCCCTGCTCACTGTTCTCAGCCTGTTTCGTCCGCAACTCCGCCTGGTCCTTCCGTAACACCGCCTGTTCCGTCCGCATCTCCGCTTGCTCCGTCCGCGTTTTGGCCTGTTCCGTCCGCGTCTCTGCCTGCTCAATCCGCAGCTCCGCTTGCTCCGTTCGGGTCCTGGCCTGCTCTGTCCGCGCCTCCGCCTGCTCCGTCCGCGTTTCCGCCTGTTCGGTCCGCGTCTCCGCACGCAGAATCTGCGTGTCGTGGCCGGGCACGGGTGCGGTTTGATTCAACTTCTGTATCTCGCCTTCATCACGGGCCGCAATTCGAACTGAATCCTCGGCCGGTAATGGCTTACGCTCCTTCACTACAGGGTCTTTGGAAGCCATGGTTGTTCAGAATAAGCAGAAAGGCTCTGCGGGCGCTATGGGGTGTTTACCCCAGTAACCTGAATGAAACATTCCTGAATCCAGCCCCGACTTGACCGGGCGGAAACGCGCCGCCCTCAGGTGAGGAGACGTTGCCGCAGTTCGGCCAGATCGTCTCCGGTGCGGACTTGAAACGGAACCGGCCGGATGGCCGTGATAACGAACTTGTCGCCCGCGCCTTTCGTCTCGGCAATAACGACTGCGGACTTGGTGGCGTTTACTCCGAAAATCATGGGCGCATCATCTCAGAGGAGGCGTTGAGGTAAAGCGTCGCGAGGCCAGGTGTGTGACTGATAGTGGCGGCCGGCTCTTCGCTCTTACTCTTAACCGGAACGATGTAGTTGAGAATAGGGAGCACACGCCGCTGGCGTGTGGTTTGCGGCGTCGCGCCGCAAACTTCGTTCTCCCATTCTCCGCAACCCGAGAGTGGAAAAGAAAGTCTGCACGATGCCGACGGCGTGACGCCGTCGGCAACACGCGTGACGCGTGTGCTCCCCAATCCAACTGCATACTTCCGGCTTAATCTTCATCGTAATCTTAATCTCCCCGTTTGGATCAAACCGTTGCGATTTACGGGAATGATCAGGAGTAAGATCAAGTTTATGATTAAGAAACCATCCTTCCCGCCACTGCCAGTCATATCCCTGCAAACACGCTCCCGGTTTTGAGCAGCTTCAGCCTGTGGAGTAACCTATGGCCCGCCCCCGGCTACTGGCACACATTCCTACTCCACAGGCTAAACAATGGTCAACTGGACGCTGCTCTCGATGATGCCCGCGCTGATGGCGTAGCGGGTGAGTCCGGCGGTGTCGTGGATGTCGAGCTTGTTCATGAGCTTCTCGCGATGCTTTTCGACGGTCTTGGTGCTGATGCCCAGTTCCGCGGCCGTTTGCTTGTTGGCTTTGCCTTCGGCAACGAGTTGGAGCACCTCCACCTCGCGCGAAGTCAGGCGGGCGTTGCGCGGCGGCAGCGATCCGGATCCGTTCGGCGACCTGCCATTCAGTTGGTCAAGACGTCTGGCAACCGAAGGGCTGAAAAACTTGTTTCCCTTCTGGACTTCCCGAATCGCCTCGCACACCACGTGCGACGAGGTTTGTTTGAGCAGAAACCCCATCGCGCCGGAGGCGGTCGCGTCTTTGACATACGCTTCATCACTGTGCGCGGAGAGCATGAGCACTTTGGTGGCAGGCAGGGCTTTGAGGATCTGGCGCGTGGCTTCCAATCCGTTGAGCCGCGGCATGGCGATGTCCATCAGCACCACGGCGGGACGAAGTTTTTTGGCCAGGGCGACCGCCTCGCGGCCATCCTGCGCTTCGCCGACCACTTCGAGGTCGTCTTCGAGTTCGAGCATCCGGCGAAACCCCTCGCGCACGACCATGTGGTCTTCAGCCAATAGGACGGTAATTTTTTTCATAAGTCAGTTCAGTTAACCGCCACTTCAATTAAAAATTACAAATTCAAAATTAAAAATTCTTCCGCCCCGGTCTTTTTCATTTTTCATTTTTCATTTTTAATTGAACTGGCGGCAGGGGAATGAGCACCTCGATTTTCGTGCCGGCGCCGCGAACGGATTTGATCTTGAAATCGCCGCCCACGTATGTCGCTCGCTCGCGCATGCTGAGCAGACCCAAGCCGCCCTTTCCTTTTCGTCTGGCCGCGTGATGTTCCGGGTCGAAGCCGATCCCGTCGTCATTGATCGTCAACTGAATGAAGGCGCGCTGCCTCAGGCACACGGTAACGTGGCGGGCGCGGGCGTGCTTCTGCACATTCTCCAAGGCGTTCTGGAGGATGCGGTAGAGCGCCAACTCGCCTTCGGCCGGCAGCCGGGCGGTCAACGGCTTGCAGGCCAGCTTGAGAGACACGCCCGTCCGATTTGCGAACTCCGTGCAGGTGGCGCGCAGGGCGGGGACCAGGCCCAGTTCGTCCAGGACGCTGGGCCGCAGATTGCGCGCGATGCGCTGCACTTCATCAACCGTCTGGCCGAGCATCTCGCTGAGTTTCAGCACCTCTTCCCGCGAGGCTTTCTCCTGCGCCGGCAGTTTGTTCGCCAGTGCCGTCCAGCGCGGGAGGACGGCACAGAGATGCTGGGTGATGTTGTTGTGCAATTCGAGGGCCACGCGCTCGCGCTCGGCTTCCTGCACTTGCACGACGCGGTGCGTCAAGGCCCGCAGCATTTCCTCGTTGCGCCGGGCCTCCGTCATGTCCGTCACCACCAGGCCGATGGTCGCGCGGTTGGAACTATCCTTTGCCAGTGGACGAATGGAGATTTGCGCCGGTATTTTCGAACCGTCGCTGGCGTGGAGGAGCGCCTGGGTTTTAGAGCCGGATTGGTCGGCCCGTTTCATGAGCGCTCGGAGCGTTGCCCGGTCCGCGGCGGAGAGAAAGCGGCGAAAGGAACTGCCCGTCACCTGCTCCAGCGGGCATTTGACCATCCTGGCGAAGCACCGGTTGGCGTAAAGAATGATCTTGTCCGCCGTCAGCGTCAGTGCCCCTTCGTTCATGGATTCGATGAGCATCCGGTAGGCGTGCCCGGCGCCTTCCAGCGTGAACACTTGTGAGCCTTCTTTGCCCGCGACCATCACCGAATCCACTTCTCCGTTGCGGATGGCGCGGAGCGTTTCCTCCGCGTCGGCCAGGCGCGCAGTCAAACGCTGGAATGCTGAAACGCTGACAGGCTGAAATTTCAGCTTTTCAGTTTTTAAGCGTTTCTGCGTTTGTTTCACGCGTGGGTGGCGGGCAGTTTTCAAAGTGCGATTTTACCTTTTGTGATCAAGTCCAACTCGCCGAACAGGCCGGCGGTGTTCAAGAGGTTGCCGATGAACCGGCGCACCGGCCGGGGTAATTCTTTGATGAGTGTCGGGGTCGCGACGATCTGGTTGTCGCGCGCCAGGCTGGGCTGCTGATAGATGTCAATCACGTCCAGTGTGCAGCCGCCTTTCAGTTCGGCTTCGCACAGTTGACGGACGCGCAGGACGGCCTGGCGCGATCGGGCCGTGGCCCCCGCCACGAATAGTCGCAAGACGTATTTGCCCGTGGGCCGGGTGGCCAGAGACTTCTCAAAGGCTCGCGTCTTGCCCCGTGAAATAGGCGGTGCGGATGCTACGGGTCCCTCGGCAGAGGTTATTTCACGGGGCGAGCGGTGGGTCTTGTTTGTTTTCACGGGCGCACGTCTCGGTTAATCACGGAATTCCCCATCCTCCTCGTTCTCGTCGTCGTCCTCGAAGTCCCGAGCGGACTCTCTCATTAACACCCTGCTTTAGCTGGGTGTCACCGGGCGGCGGCGACCCCAACCGTTTCAACGGTTTCCCATACGCTGACGAAACCGTTGAAACGGTTACGGCCTCCCGCACCTCACCCCACACCCAGCTAAAGCAGGGTGCTAATGAGAGGCGGCAACGGGCCCCGGAAAACGTGTGAAACTTCCGGGCTTGAGCCTCGCTTAGGTTTCGCGTTTTTTTCACTTCGGAGTTCGGGTTAATCAACAGCGCGCAAATCCAGGCCCACGAGCACGCGCTCGGTATCGGAAAGGTTGCCAATGATGGTTCGCACGGGCTTCGGCAACTTGCGCACCACCGTGGGAATGGCCAGGATTTGGTCGCCTTTGGCAAGGTGGGGCTGCTTCACCAAATCAATCACCGTGATGCGATAGCGGCCTTTGAGTTGGCTTTCGCACAACTTCTTCAGGTTCGCGAACGCCGTCAGCGATTTGGGCGTCGAATCGGTCACGTAAAGGCGCAGTTGCCAGAGTTTGCCCGGCGCGCCATTGGCGGCGGATGAACGTCGTCTCAAGGTTTTGGTTTTCATCGTTTGCTCTTCGGTTTGGAGTTGCCGCGCACGCTGGCCGCCACCTTGGCATCCGCCTGGCGCAAACGGCCTGAGGCTGCCCGCTCGGTGCCCAGCACGAGCGTTCGCGTTCCAACCTGTTCGGCAATGCGCCGGAGTTCCACGGCTTCGGTTTCGTAATCGGAACGCAGCCCGCTGATTT
>CAZNOE010000092.1:11334-13500 GCA_964574525.1 uncultured Bifidobacteriaceae bacterium | reverse complement strand
TCTTTTCATCGAGCTGCAGGCGCTCGATCTTGCTCTCCTTCGCGATGGTGGGACTGAGCTTGCGTTCCACCGGCGAGGTCTCGGATTTCAATTCGCCCAGCAGTTGGGGGCTGATCGTCAGCAAATCGCAGCCGGCAAGTTCCAGAATCTCACCTTTGTTTCGGAAACTCGCGCCCATGACTTCGGTGCCGTGACCGAACTTTTTGTAATAGGCGTAAATCTCTTTCACTGACACGACGCCCGGGTCTTCGGCGGGAGCGTAATCCTTGCCCGTGCTTTTCTTGTGCCAGTCGAGAATGCGTCCGACGAACGGCGAGACGAGTTTGGCCTTGGCTTCGGCGCACGCGACGGCTTGGGCGAGGGAAAACAGCAGCGTCATATTGCAGTTGATGCCTTCGCGCTGGAGGATTTCCGCGGCGCGAATGCCTTCCCAGGTTGAAGCGATCTTGATGAGGATGCGTTCGCGGCCAATGCCTTGTTTCTGGTAGAGCGCGATAAACTGGTGCGCCTTGTTCACCAATCCTTCTGTGTCAAAAGAAAGGTTCGCATCCGTTTCCGTGGACACGCGGCCCGGGACAATCTTCAGAATCTCGACGCCGAACAGAATCAGCAGATCGTCCAGCACGCCCCCCAACAGCGCCTGTCCGCTCGCACCAGACTTCCTATTGTCCGCCACGGCTTTGTCCACGATCCATTGATACTCCGGCATCTGCGCGGCTTTGAGGATGAGCGACGGATTGGTTGTCGCGTCCTGCGGCGCGTATTGCCTGAGCGTCGCGAAATCACCGGTGTCGGCGACGACTTTGGTGAATTTCTTGAGTTGGTCGAGTTGGCTAAGCGAGGTGGTGACTTCGGGCTTCTCGAGCGTGGCGATTAGACTCATAGATTAACGAACTCATTTCCAGTTCGGTGCCAAGATGCCGGAAGCGGACGCGCGAAGCAATTGCTTTTGCGACATGCTTTTGCGGCGGCATGATCAGATCAAGTTCTCCTCTGTGTCTGCGACTGAGTCGGTGTCGGTTTTTGCTCCAGGCCTTCGATAAAATAATCCGGCGCCAGGTGCTTCCGTACGCGCGGAGGTTTCGCACCCTCCGGCGGCCAGGTGTTGTGACAGTCCTGACAGTAGAATTCTTTTTCGACCAAGCCCATTGCCGCCAGAAGGCCCACCAGATTGGGCGTGACAAATTTGCGCGTGAACTGTGGGTACTCGACGCGCGACGAGCCGCATTCTGGACAACACACCGCATTACGCAGCACATGTTCTTTCACATCCCACTCGTGGACCAACCGCGCTGCCTTGTCGAAGTCTTCGCGGTGGATTTCGATTCGCACGCCGGCCAGCGGCTTGCGGACCAACCACAGCCGTTCCAGCTTCGATTCGTCGTGGATTTCCGCGCGGATTCCGGCTTCCCACAGACGCGCCACTATCGGTTGCGCGTCAGTCGTTTGATTGAAGGTCGCGAGGGTGACGGTATTTTTCATACCTCAATCTGGTCTCTGTTCAGGACAAAATCAACCCCAGCCGTGATGTACGTTTTTCCTCCTTCGCCGGTCGGAAAAAGCCCGCCCATTCCTATACGCGGGACGGGCAATCTGCCGGCGGATGAAGTGTCGCGTCAAAACCACGGTCACTCCCGCAAGATTTTGACACAGCGTACCCGATTCGTAAGATGCGACCAGCGGGCAGCGCATATTCTTTATGGCAACACACTACCTAGCTTGCGACCTGGGTGCGGAAAGCGGCCGGCTCATGCTCGGAACGCTCGATCAGGGAAAGATTGTCCTCGAAGAACTGCATCGTTTCCCCAACAACCCGGTCAAAGTCGGCGGCGCATTGCATTGGAACATGGGCGCGCTTTTCGATGAGTTGCGCGCCGGTCTGAAAAAGGCCGCCGCGCGCAAGCTGCCCATCGCCAGCTTTAGTGCCGATTCGTGGGGCGTGGACTACATCCTCTACGATGAGCGTGGCGAAATGATGCCGCCCGTCTGGCACTATCGCGACGCACGCACTGCCCGCGGCGTCGAGAACGTCAAGGCGCGCGTGGACTGGCCGACGATTTACGGCGAAACGGGCATCCAGTTCATGGCGCTGAACACGATTTATCAACTCGCCGCTGAACCGTCCGAAAGGCTGGCGAAAGCCAGGCAGCTTCTCCTCATCGGCGA
>CAZNOE010000092.1:0-11234 GCA_964574525.1 uncultured Bifidobacteriaceae bacterium | reverse complement strand
TGGTCGCTCATGGGAGTCGAATCGCCGCATCCGGTCATCACCGATCAGGGTCGCGACGCGAACTTCACGAACGAGATCGGTTTTGGCGGAACGGTGCGTCTGCTCAAGAACATCGTCGGCCTCTGGCTCGTTCAGGAATGTCGGCGTGAATGGGCGGCGCACGGCCAGGAATTCGATTACGCAACGCTCACGGAACTCGCCTCCGATTCGCAGCCGTTCGTTTCGCTCATCAATCCCGCTGATGCGCGCTTCGTCAGTCCGGGCGACATGCCCGGAAGGATCGTCGCGTTCTGCGAGGAAACCGGCCAGCCTGCACCGGCCAGTCCGGGCGCGTTCGTCCGATCTGCGCTGGAAAGTCTCGCTCTGTTCTATCGCGTCACGTTGCGCCAGCTTGAGCGCGTCATTGGAAAGAAGATCGAGCGGCTCAACATCGTCGGTGGTGGCAGCAAGAACATGCTGTTGAATCAATTCGCCGCGAACGCGCTGCAAATTCCCGTCATCGCCGGGCCGGCGGAATGCACGGCCTTGGGCAACATTCTCGTGCAGGCGATTGCGCTTGGCCATCTGCCATCGCTCACGGCTGCGCGCGAGGTGGTCCGGAATTCCTTCGAGGTCACAATAGTCAAACCGCAAGCGGGCGCGGAGTGGGATGGGACGTTTACGAAGTTTGAGAAGTTGGTGAAGCGCGTCGGAACGATATGACGCGTTTTAGCGCAATCGTGCTCGTGATGTTCAGGCAAACGTCCGCAGATTCCACTCGTCCACCAGTTCCTCGGGAATCTCTTCCAAAAACCGCGATGGTTGCTGCAGCGTCGCGCCGCTGTTGCCGTAGCCGGCGCGGATCAGCGGGTAGCTCAGGTAAAGCTCATTACGCGCGCGGGTGATGGCCACGTAGAACAAACGCCGCTCCTCTTCCAATCCTTCGCCGTCTTCGTCGCTCTCAATCGAGCGTGCTGACGGGAACAATCCATCGCAGAGCATGATGATGAAGACGATATCGAACTCCAGGCCCTTCGCTTGATGAATGGTTGAAAGCCGGAGGCGCTCGTCATCGCGGTTGGCGGGTTGCTGCTCGTTTTCCGCTTCCACATTTGTGAGCAAGGCCATCCGCGTGAGAAATTCTTCAACCGATTCGAACTGCTGCGCGAAGATCGCGAGTTGCTTGAGGTCGTCGAGGCGCGAGCGGTAGTTCGCAAAGTTTTCCTTCAAGTAATCTTCGTACCCGGCTTCGATGACGAGCTGAATCAACTTCGCGGCACTCTTCCGAATCTCCGGCGCCTCAAGCTGTGAAATCGTGGCCACGAATTGCGCCCAGGCGGTCGCGGCTTTTTTCGAAACACCAGCGGCGCACTTTTGGAGGGACTCGGCAATCGGATGGCGTGATGCGTGATCCGTGATGCGTGAAGGGCGTTCGGCTGACTGTGAACTGAACACTGAACACTGAACACTGAACACTTTCCATAACTTGTCCGCGCCTTTGCCCCCAATGCCGGGCAGGAGCTGCGCGATACGTTTGAAGGCAAGCTCGTCCCGCGGATTACTGACGAGCTTGAGATACGCGGTCACATCCTTGATGTGTGCTTGTTCGAAGAAGCGAATGCCGCTGGTGATGCTGAACGGAATGTTCCGCCGCGTCAGTTCCAGTTGCAACTCAAGCGCGTGGAAGTGCGAGCGGTAAAGCACTGCCGTCTTGTTCAAGTCAAATCCCTCGTCGCGCAGCTCCAGCACTCGTTGGGCAACGAAAGCGGCCTGTTCGGACGCGTCGCCGCATGTGACCAGCGCGGGCTTCGAACCTGACTTCCGCGCGGGTGTCAACTGCTTGGCGAACTGGTGGACATTCGCGGCGATGGCGGCGTTGGCTGCGTTTAGAATCTCCGGCGTGCTGCGGTAGTTGGTTTCGATCTTATAGACTTTTGCCTTGGGATAACGTTCGGGGAACTTGAGGATGTTTTGGAAGTTTGCCCCGCGCCACGCATAGATGCTTTGCGCGTCGTCGCCTACGACCATGACGTTGTGATGTCGCGCTGCCAGCAGGTCAATCAGATCACTCTGGAGCTTGTTGGTGTCCTGGTATTCGTCCACGAGAATAAACTGAAAGCGCCGTTGGTAATGTTCGCGCACTTCTGCGTGGTCTTGCAGGAGTTTAAGCCAGAGCACCAGCAGATCGTCGAAGTCCATCGCGTTGGTGGCGCGCTTGCGGGTGGTGTAGCGCTTCGACACGTCTTCGATCTGCGGCGCGAGCGTGTCGAAATAGCCATATTCTTCTCCGAGAATTTGCGGAATGGATTTCTCCGTGTTCACCGCCAGTGAGAAAATATTGCCCAGCACTTCGGCCTTGGGAAAGCGTGTTGCCTTGACGTCAATCTCCGATTCGCCGACGCAAGTGGAGATGAGATGCTTGGCGTCCTCGCGGTCCATGATTGTGAAGTCGCGTTCGAAGCCCAACAGCCTGGCGTGTTGGCGCAGGATGCGATTGCCGATGGAGTGGAACGTGCCGCCCCAGAGCGATGCAAGCTCCTGTCCCAGCAAATCCGTGACGCGGCGCATCATCTCGCCAGCAGCCTTGTTCGTGAAGGTCAGCAACAGGATGCGGTCGGGCGGAATTCCTTGTTCGAGCAGGTACGCGACGCGGTAGGTTAGCGTGCGGGTTTTGCCTGAGCCCGCGCCCGCGATGACCAGCGCCGGACCCGGCGGCGCCGTGACGGCGGCGAATTGTTGCTCGTTGAGTTCGCGCGCGTAATTAATCTGAAGGTGAACCTCAGAGTGGAAAGGTTGCAGGACGTACTCGCGCGACATTCGTGAAAACTAAAGCCGCGCGCTTCCCGCTCCAAGCAAAAGTCCTGCGTCGGGATTCAGCTCTTCGCCTCCGACTTGCGCCGGATGCGCACCATGTTCGCTTCGATGCGCTGGACGTATTCATTCGGCCCGTCGGGATACGGGTCGTTCAGAAAGCGGTGCAATCCGCCAAGATCGCGGTTGAATTTGGACAAGACGTAATCGTGCCAGAAACCGGGCGTATGTTGGATCAGGTCCTCCGCGTTGCCGAACTTGCTGATGAAATCGGTATGAACACGGTCATGTTTCGCGGCCTCGGCGAATTCGGCATAAAGAATCGGCAGCTTTGCCACGTAATCATCGGCGGACATCTGCCCCATCAGGTCCGCCGTGGCAAGCGCCTGGCCGCACAGTTTTTCGAGTTCGCTTTGGAACGATATTTTGCTCAGGTTCGCGTCAATCCCCGTGCATCGGATCATGTTTTGAACTGCGGTGATGTCGGCAATGGCAAAACCCTTTTCCGTCAGCAGGTGCGCGGCAAATTCCGCGCTGCGGTGGACATGAGTGGCTGTGTATTTCGCGCCGGTGCCTTCTCTGTCGTCGCGTTTTTTCAAATAACCGGTGTCGTGAAGCAGTACGCCGATGATGGCGAGTTGGAAAAAATGTTCCGTGACGGTGGGCTGGGCGCCGGTGCGATCACGTGCATGCAGCAATCGCGCCAGGCACAGCGTCCCTTGAAGGCTGTGCTCGAAATCATGGTAGCGCGCGTCAATGGCCTGGTAATCGGCGTAGTGTCCGAGGAAACATTCGATCGCCCAGCCGAACACCCGCGAAACGAAAAGCGGGTCTCCCCCGGGATGCATCGCGAGGAACGTTGCCTGGACTTCCACACCCACGACCGTCGGGTCTTTGGTCACGACTGGTGGAAACATCGGCGCGAAATTATTCGAGGCACGGCGACTTTGCACGCTTTTTGTGGCTGAAAGTGACTGATCACTCTGAAAAACCTTTCTGCCTCCCGGTTTTATGCTTAATTCATGGCCATGCGGAAAACGCTGCTGACATTCGTGGACGACCTCTACGAAGATTTGGAGTTGTGGTATCCCAAGCTGCGGCTGGAGGAGGCGGGCTACGCGATGCGCCTCGCGGCTCTTGAACTCAAGACCTACAGGGGCAAGCACGGCTATCCGGCCAACGCGGATTTGCTGCTGGGCGACGCGCGTAGCGAAGATTTCTGCGCACTGCTTGTTCCAGGCGGGTTTATGCCCGATAAGCTGCGGCGCGAGGCGAAGGTGCTTTCGCTGACGCGGGAATTCTTCGGGCAAGGCAATCTGGTGGCGTTCATTTGTCACGGCGGCTGGATTCCCATCTCGGCAAACATACTGAACGGCAAACGCGCAACGGGCTCGCTCGGCATCAAAGACGATCTGGAAAACGCGGGCGCCATCTGGGTAAACGAACCGGTCGTCGTGGATGGCAATTTGATTTCGAGCCGCACGCCGCTGGATTTGCCGATGTTCGCGAAGGCGATGGTTGATTTCCTCGATTCAAGATCGGACTGATTTCCTACAGCTCATGGAAAACGACCGAAGAAGCCAAGCCGAAAACCTGATGGACGAGGGTTATAAGGCGATCAAGAACGACGATAGCTGCAAAGCCATTGCCATCGGCAAACGGCTGACAACGTTACGACATTCATCGGGCTTTGAGATTCTCGCATTGGCATATGCCGCACAAGGAAAGCGCGGATTGGCGCGTCGGACGCTTGAGCGCGGCGTGAGCAAGGCGCCGAGCGTGTGGCTCCTGTGGAACCTCTTGGGGAACTACTATTCAGACTCCCTACGTTACTCGGACGCGTTGCGCGCTTATCAGCACGCGCTCAGATGTCCGAAGAACGACGCTTCGTTTATCCATCTCAATCGCGCGGTCGTCTTCGACCGGCAAGGCAAACGCTCGCAGGCCCTTCGTGTTCTCGATAAGGTAACGAACCCTTCTCTCGAACTTGCAGCGACCGTCTTTAGAGTAAAGCTACTCAACGCGAGGGGCAGATTTCGCCAAGCGATACTGATTGCGACGCGAACCATAAAACGCCCGCCCACACAAGACAGTTGGACGACCGACTGGCGAACCAGCGGGCGCGACCGGCCGGCACATCTGGCAGAGCTGCATGCGCGACTGGGTGAGGCGCTGTGGAAGCAAACGGGCAGGAAAAGAAAGGCACTGAATTTCGCTTGGGAGGCGATTGAATTGGACAGATCTTGCAGCCATGCGCTCTGGCTGATTCGAGAGATCGAGAATAAGAAGTCACCCCAGGCGGTTTACTACCGTGTGTTAGTTCAGGGTGTCTGGCCCTGGCGAATCCCAAATCACAAGACCTGTGCGGGTTTTTTTGCGAAATTCGACGTGGTCGCCGATGATGTTACTGAGGCAACGCAGTTCTTGATTCGTTTTCTGCCGGTCAAGGCGAGGAAGTCGGCGGTGATTGAAGAGTGCAGGCTCGTTGAACGCCGCCCAAATGGGCCGAAGGGGGTGTACTCTACAACTGGATTTATCTTGTTCCCGACCAAGATGAGCGTGAGAAGAAAATCTTGAACCGCAAGCGTAACGCCATCCAACCACTTTGAACGATCCAACTTTTTCTGCCAAATCCCGTCCGACGTGGGAAGTGGTCCGCCGCGTCGCCGTGTACCTGCGGCCCTACCGACTGCTCGCGGCAACGACGATCCTGTGCGCGGTGCTTTCGCTCCTGTCGTCCTTCGCGTTTCCCAAACTCACGGCCTATGCGATTGACGAGGTCATTCGCAAGGGACGCCCGGAACTGCTCACGCCGGTGATGCTGGGCTTGATCGGTGCGTTCCTGCTGCGCGATCTGTTCAACGCGTTTCGAATTCTTGTCAACAATCACTTTGAGCAGAACGTGATCTTCGACATGCGCCGGGAAGTCTATGCGCGGCTTCAACGATTGCCGGTCGGTTACTTCGACCAACGCGCTTCCGGCGACCTGATGACGCGCATCATCGAGGACGTGAATTCCCTCGAACGGGTGCTCATTGACGGCACGGAGCAGGGCGTGGTGGCGCTGGTCGGCGTCATTGGCGTGGCGGCAATTCTGATTTACACCAACTCGATGCTGGCGCTGGTGGCGATGACACCGATTCCGTTGCTCGCCGGCGGCGCCCTGTGGTACACGCTCACGGCGCACCAGCGTTATCGAGGTCAGCGCGAAGCTTCGAGTGCAATGAACGCGCTGCTCCTGGACAACTTGCAAGGCGTCCGTCAAATCAAGGCCTTTGGCCGCGAGGCACACGAAGATGTGCGCTTCGCCGAGCGCGCCGATGCGCTGCGCCGGGGAACGCTCGGCATCATGCGCGTATGGGCGATTTACGGCCCGGCGATGGGTTTTGCCGGAGCGATTGGCTTCGCGCTTGTGCTTTGGGTGGGCGGGCGGATGGTCATCAACCACCAGATGGAACCGGGCGCGCTGGTGGGTTACCTGCTTTACCTCGGCATGTTTTACACGCCAGTCGGCCAGTTGCATGGGCTGAATCAACTCCTGCAAAGCGGACGCGCCGCGGGCGAGCGCGTGTTCGATATTCTTGATGCTACCGAAGAGCGAGCGGATAGTGTGCCGCGCCAGCCATTGCAAATGCCCGTGCGCGGCGAGGTAGTTTACGAGAACGTGAGTTTCAGTTACCCGGCAACTCTTAGGCACGAAGCAACCCACCCCCGTCCCCTCCCAGGAGGGGAGCAAGCGAGCGGGCGCGCAACCGTTGTTCCCCTCCTCGGAGGGGTCAGGGGTGGGTCGGTGTCTAACTCCGAGAGCGCCGACAGAACAGTCTTGCGAAACGTTTCCCTGCGCGCCGCCCCCGGTGAAATGGTCGCGCTGGTCGGACCGACAGGAGCGGGCAAATCCACGGTGGTCAACCTGCTGCCCGCGTTTTACGAACCGACTTCGGGACGAATCCTGATTGACGGACAGGACATCAGTGGCGTCACGTTGGCGTCGCTGCGCGAGCACATCAGCGTGGTGAGCCAGGAGGCATTTCTATTCAACGGCACCATTCGCGAAAACATTCTCTACGGCAAGCTGGACGCGACCGAGGAGGAATTGCTGGCGGCGTCACGAGCGGCGAATTGTCATGAATTCATCGCGCGACTTCCGCAAGGCTATGACTCGCGTGTTGGCGAACGCGGCGTGAAACTGAGCGTCGGCGAAAAGCAACGCGTCAGCATTGCGCGGGCGTTGCTCAAGAATGCTCCCATCCTCATCCTCGATGAGGCCACAGCCAGCGTGGACACCGCGACGGAGCGTTTGATTCAGGAAGCTCTGGAAAGGCTCATGGCCAATCGCACGAGCTTCGTTATCGCGCACCGCCTGAGCACGATTCGGCGAGCAGACCAAATCCTCGTGCTGCGGCAGGGGCAGATCATTGAACGTGGCACACACGAGGAGTTGGTGGGGCAGGGCGGCCTGTACGCAAAGCTCGCGCGCATCCAGGACACGAAGTTCATCGAGGAGAGCTTTCAAAAGCTGGAGGCCGTGCAATAAATCGTGACAGGATGCAAACGAGGATCGAACCGCATAGGATTGGACGAGAATGACGCCGATCAGGCCCACAACAAAAAGTGATCTTCGCCTTGCCGCCTGGCTGTTGACGGCGACAGGTCTTGCCGCTTTGGGTCACCAACTTCTTTGGACCCGACGGATGATTGACCTGCTTGGAGCAAGCACTGAGTCCACCGTAAGGGTATTTGTGGGCTTCTTCCTTGGCTTAGCCTTGGGATCAGGATTGGTGTCCGTGTTCGCCCCTCGCATCAAGCGACCCTGGCTCTGCTTGGCCGGTATCGAGCTGGGGGTGGCAGTGACGTGCATTCCTATTCTCACATTGCCGTATTGGAGTGACTGGGTCTGGCCCGCGCTTGGACCGGAAAAGCTTGTTTCCACGTCGGGCGTGCTGGTGAAGACCATTCTTTCGTTCGCGCTTCTATTGCCCCCAGCATTTCTGATGGGAATGACGCTGCCAGTCATGGTGTCGGCGGTTTGCCTTACGGGCGCCGAGTCCTCTCGGTCGGCTATTAGACTCTACGCAGCGAACACATTCGGAGGCGTGATCGGCCTGATCGCAGTGGCTGGCTTGGCGATCCAAAAACTGGGCATCCCTGGATCGATGGTTCTACTCATCGCGGTCAATTTGTTCGTGGCTGTCAGATGCTATCGCAGGTCACGATTAGGCGAACCAGATCAAGTTTCAAGGCAGTCTCGGGAAGCCCCGAACGAACAAAGCAGTGAGCGACGCCGGTTCCGATTCGCAACGCTAATCGCGACCTTCTCCGGAGCGGGTGTGATGGCGTTGGAGGTGCTCGCTTTCGAAATGATCAATCTCTCAGTGCCCACGTCGTTTTATCCTCCGGCGGCAGTCCTGCTTTGTGTGATCCTTCTCTTGGCGGTGGCTGCTTTTCTCGTCCCCCAAGCGGTGCAGCGGTTCGGACTTCCAGAAAGACTCCTCGCTTCGAGTCTTGCGATTGCTGGAATTGCTGTTGCGGTTGTGCCGCTCATATTCCTGAGCTTTGGCGTGACCCGAACCGCCGACTTGGTCTATTCGGAAACATTCGCCGGATTCCTCGGCAAGACCGGAGGCATGACCCTTCTTTCAGTTGGCCCGGCCATTCTGTTTTGTGGACTGATCTTTCCGCTGGCCATGTCCATGTGTGCCGGCATCGGAAAAGTTGCCGGGCGCAAATTGGGATTGCTTCTTGCCGTTAATGGCATGGGTGGCGTCGTCGGTGCGGAGGTCGCAAGATCGGTGCTGGCACCGTCCGTTGGGGTTCACGTGGCTTTGGGCTTGGTCGGTGTCAGTTACGCCGCGGTCGCCTTGGCCGTCGGAATCTGGACAAAGGCGGGGAAACCCTTCGCCTATGTTGTTCCGCTTGCAGGTTTGGCGGTTGCCGTGATCGTGACTGATCGGTGGTTGACACCACTGCCGCTTTTTTACTGGGGCAAAGCCTACACCGTCATTGAAGTGAGATCCGGACGCGACGGGGTCTTAACCGTTTTCGAGCGCGAGGGATTTGGACGTGGGCTTAGTTTCAACAACCAATACTTGCTTGGTGGAAGCGGATCCGCTGACGACGAGCAGCGCCAGAGTCACATTCCATTGCTGTTGCATCCTTCGCCCGAGAGGGTTTGTTATGCCGGTTTGGGAACAGGCATCACAGCCTCTGGCGCTCTCAAGCACGCAGCCGTCAAGTCCGTCACTGCGGTCGAACTATCTCAACTCGTCGTGGACGCGGCTGCCAGACATTTTGGTGAGTTCAACGACCACATAGACAAACAGACCAACGTCGTCATCTACGTCGAGGACGCCAGGACGTACATAGCGGCGTGCAAAGACCGGTTCGATGTCATCATTGGCGATCTTTTCACTCCTTGGCGCCCCGGTGAAGCTGGCCTCGCCAGCCTCGAGTACTTCAAGGCGTCGAGAGATGCGCTGCGCTCTGGAGGTGTGTTTTGCCAGTGGTTCCCGATGCACCAACTGACGGCTAACGAGTTCGAGGCCATTGTGTCAGCTTTCCGCACGGTGTTTCCCCGAGCCTTTGTCTTCCGAAACCATTTTAAGTCGAGGAACATTCCTTTGGCTCTGATCGGATTTAAGGACTCCACCTTGGACTGGAGTATTGTCAGCCGGAGATGTTCAATGGAACGGGAGGCTGGCCGGTTACGCGATCCGCTGTGTCGGCATCCCGAAGGTCTCGCGATGCTTTATTTCGGAGTGCTGGACGGTCCACCACCAACCGGGCGGCTGAACACGCTCGGAAATCTGTTTGTCGAATTGGATGCTGGAATAAACCTGGTAGTCATCAAACCGGGACAGCTTTATTCCTATGACGATGATGGCAATCCCTGGCTTTCCTTCGTAAAGGACAGGATGGCTTCCTGGCCAACCGATGCCTCGATTCCTGAACAATATCGCCCTCTGCTCCAAACAGGTTTCTTGGTAACACGGCTCCAAATCTCGTCCGAAACCGGAGATCCCGCGACAGCGTTGCTTGAACAGAAACTACGCGCACAATTCCCCGCCAGTGTGCTGTTGGACTCGGACGTAGATTGGTCGTTATGGGCAGGGAACGCAAAAACGTTTAGCTGCCTCCGCCCACTGACCGCCAAGCCAAACAAAAAGTAACCCAGTCTTCGTTTTATCCGCACGGCATTTGAAAACGATTTGGGCAAGTTCTTGGTAATTGTAGGCTTGGTGATCGCAGTGGTCGGCGTGCTGCTGTGGTCGGGCTTCGGCAAAGGCTGGCTGGGGCGGCTACCCGGCGACATCCACTACACGCGCGACAATTTCAGCTTTCACTTTCCCCTTGTGACCTGCCTGTTGGTCAGCGTCGTGTTGACCTTGATCTTCTGGTTGTTCCGGAAGTGATTCGGCTCCGGCCAAACGGATTTGCGACTTGCCAATGCCGGGCATGATTTCTAGTTTCCCGGCCATGGAACAGTCCCAGTTTTCGCAGTATCTCGCGGTGTTGATGCTCGTCGTCCTGGCGATTGCCGCGCCGGGAGGAATGATCGCGCTCTCGACGTTGCTGGGCAAACGCGGCAAGACGAGTGCCATCAAGGATACCGCCTACGAGTGCGGCATGATCCCAATCGGCGAAGGCAGCTCACGACTCTCGATAAGGTTCTACCTTGTGGCGATGCTGTTCATCCTGTTTGACATCGAAGTCGTATTTCTTTACCCGTGGGCGGTCATTTACAAGGAGATGCTTCGGGATCATGCAAACATGATCCTCGGTTCGATGGTGTCATTCCTGGGCATCCTGTTCGTCGGTTACATCTACGCGTTGAAGAAGGGCGCGTTCGATTGGAAGGCCTGACGGCGCGTTAAGTGGTTAAATGAGTTGAATCGTTAAATCAGGCGGAGCGTTCGGCTGCGCAAAACGATTTAACTCATTTAACGTATTTAACCTTAATTAACTTTTTGACTCTCCATGAGCATCAAATTCGGAACCAGCGGCTGGCGCGGCATCATCGCGCGCGATTTCACGTTTGACAACGTGCGCCTGGCCGCGCAGGGCGTCGCGCAATATCTGAATGCGGAACTGGCGAATCCGGAGTCCGCGATTTATGAACGCAAGCCCGTCGTGATTCTCGGTTACGACACGCGTTTCCTCGGGCGCGAGTTCTCTCTGGCCGTGGCGGAGGTGCTCGCCCACAGCGGGCTCGAACCGCTCCTGTGCAATCGCGATACACCCACGCCGGTCATTTCGCACAACATTCGCGTGCGGAAGGCGATTGGTGGTATCAACATGACCGCCAGTCATAATCCGGCGGAGTATCAAGGGTTGAAATTCTCCACGTGCAACGGCGCGCCGGCGCAACCGGAAGTCACGAAGCAGATCGAACTGAACATTGCGCAGTTGGAGTCGCGCGGCTGGGGCATTCAAGGTGCGGTAATTGG
>CAZNOE010000091.1:0-13519 GCA_964574525.1 uncultured Bifidobacteriaceae bacterium | reverse complement strand
GTATCTGGGCTGGAAAGTTTATCTGCACGAGTAAACGTGGGGGAATGCCCAGGCGTCCCTTGCTTTCCGGCCCCGTTCGTTGCGGCTGCTTCCGCCGCAGACTTGTGCGAGGTGAAGCGACTTCGTAGCGTCCCGCCTGATCCATGACTGGAAAGCACAAAGCTCGACCGTCGCCTCCGCCCGGATTGTCACGCCGGAAACTCTGGGCCTTTCGCCTCGCTGCGGCACTGGGCTTGCCGCTGGTTCTGTTTGTCGCCCTCGAACTTGGTCTGCGCCTGCTGGCTTTCGGTCATCCAACTTCGTTTCTGCTGACGGAGAAGATCGGCGGCAAGGAGATGTTCGTTTCCAATCGCCAATTCGGCTGGCGGTTTTTCGGCAAACAGCAGGCGCGCGCGCCGGGCACCCTGGCGTTCTCGCGAAACAAAGCGCCCGGAACAATCCGTGTGTTTGTGTTCGGCGAATCAGCGGCCTTCGGTGATCCGCAACCGGACTTCGGCCTGCCCCGCATGTTGCAGGCGCTGCTCAGCGAGCGTTATCCGCAGACACGCTTCGAGGTCATCAACGCGGCGATGACGGCGATCAATTCACACGCCGTGCTGCCCATCGCGCGGGACTGCGCCCGCGCCGACGGCGACATCTGGGTAATTTACATGGGCAACAACGAAGTGGTCGGGCCGTTCGGCGCCGGAACAGTTTTCGGATCGCAGTCGCCGCCGCGGCTGGTCATCCGCTCAAGTCTGGCGCTGAAAGCAACCCGCACCGGGCAATTGCTCGACTTCATCGCGAAGGCGGCGAACAAGCCGCCCGCGGACAAGGCCGAGTGGGGTGGCATGTTGATGTTCATGGAGAACCAGGTCCGCTGGGGCGATGCCCGGTTGGCGAAAATGTATCAACACTTCGAGCGCAATCTGGACGACATCATCCAGACCGGAAAACGCATTGGTGCGGGCGTCGTGGTCAGCACTGTGGCCGTGAATCTCAAGGATTGCGCCCCGTTCGGCCCAAGTCTGACTGAGACCCTGAGTGATGCTGAGGGAACCAGAGCACAGGCGTTTTTCCAGCGCGGCGTGACGGCGCAGGAGGCGGGGAGATTCGAAGAAGCGCTGGGTTGGTTCCGGCAGGCAGAAGCCCTGGAGCATGACGTGGCGGAACTCCAGTTCCGCCAGGGGCAATGCGTGCTGGCGCTGGGCGACGCGGTGAAGGCACAACCGTTTTTCCACACCGCGCGCGATCTGGACACGTTGCGATTCCGTTGCGACAGCAAGTTGAACGCAATCACCCGACTGGTGGCGGGCGGACGGGAGCGTGAACGAGTCGTGCTGGTGGATGCAGAGGCGGAGTTTGCGCGGCAATCCCCGGGCGCCCTCACGGGCGCGGAGTTTTTTTATGAACATGTGCATCTGACATTCGAGGGCAATTATCTGCTGGCACGATCCATCGCAGATGCGGTCGCGGCGCTGCTGCCGGAGAGCGTCCGCACTCTATCAGGGACACGCGCAGATTGGGCAACGGCCGGCCAGTGCGCCCGCCGGCTTGCCTGGACGGATTGGACGCTGCTGGCAGCCCTCGGCGAGATTACTGGGCGGCTGAACGACGCACCCTTCACTCAGCAGTCAGACCACCAAATCCAGGCGGACCGCATCGGACAACAGTTGCAGTCGTTGATGCGCCCGGGGAAATCAGCGCTGTTACACGATGCGGAAGCGCGTTGTCGCACGGCGCTGCAATTCACGCCCGATGACCCGGCGTTGCTGCTGCGTTGGGCGGGTGTGCTGGAAGTTGGCGGCAAGTTGGACGAAGCGACTAAGGCGGCGCAACGCGTGGTGGAATTGTCGCCGAACCACGTGGACGCGTGGATGCAGTTGGGCGTCGTGCTCGCCCGCCAGAATCGTAACGAAGAGGCGGCGCGCGCGTTCGAGACATGCCTGGCGCGGGATCCGCAAAACGTTTTCGCGCGCAACAGTCTGGCGCAGGTATGGGTGCGGTTGAACCGGAAAGCTGAAGCGCAGCGCGAGTATGAACAGGCCATCGCGCTCAAGCCGGGTTACGGCACGGCACATCTTGGATTGGGACGGCTACTGGAAGGAGCGGGCAAGAACGCCGAGGCAGAAAAGCATTACGCGGCGGCACGCCGGCATCGCGTGAATCGTCCGAGCGATCTCGCGGTGCTGGCGCGGTTTTGTCTGGCGAAAGGCTGGCTGACGGATGCGGCAACGAATTTCGTGCTGGCTATCAAGATGAATCCGACCGACGGCCCGCTGCGCATGGACGCGGGACGGTGCGCGGAGGCCCTCGGGCGGTTTGACGAGGCGCGAAATTATTTGGTCGTGGCGACCGAGTTGATGCCGGAATCGGGCGAGGCACATTTTTTGTTTGGGCGCGAATTGGGCCGCGTCGGAAACCACGCGGGAGCGGTTGAGGCTTTTGCAGCGGCGGTGCGGTTGCTGCCTGACGTAGTGGAGGCGCGGCTCAACCTGGGCCTCGCGCTGATGAACGCAGGTCGACATGCGGAAGCGTTGCGGGAATTTGAAGTGGTGCTCACGCGACAACCGGGGAATGAAATTGCGTTGCAGAATGCGGCCAGGTTGCGCGCCGGCCCTCGACCCTAGTCAAATGCATATGAAGCCGCGCCCCCCACTAGGATCGTATCTTTCCCAAAGCTTCGCAGGTCTCCGGCTCTTTTTGCTCCTGGGTTTGGCGTTTGGACCTGCATTAGGTTTCGCTGCCGGTGCGGAGGCCCAGCCGTCTGCCATTGAAAGCCAACCCTTGCATCGAACGCCAAGTGGCGACCCCGGAACAACGCTCTTCGAGGAACTCCCCCCTGATCGGACTGGCGTCCGGTTCCAGCTCCAGTTGCGAGACATGGCACGCTACATCCACGAGATGATCCATCTCAGTGTGTATGGCGGGATTTGTACCGGGGATTTCGACAACGATGGCTTGACGGATTTCTATGTCACGAGCCCGCTTGGCGGGAATCGCCTTTATCGCAATCTCGGGGATTTCCGATTCGACGACGTTACGGAATCTGCGGGGGTCCTCGATACCAATTTCTGGGGAACTGGCGCAGCCTTCGTGGATATCAACAACGACGGACTGCTCGACATCTACGCTTGTGCGTACCGTATGCCGAATCGGCTTTACCTCAACCAGGGAAAAGGGCCGGACGGGCGTGTGCGCTTCGTGGAGAAGGCGCGCGAGTATGGACTGGATTTCAATGGGGCGAGCATGATGATGGCCTTTGGCGATTTCGATCGGGATGGCGATTTGGACGCCTACCTTGCCACCACAGCTATTCCTCCGCCTCCGGGTGTGAAGTTCGGCGTCGCGTACGAAGGCACGAAGCCGGTGGTCCCGAAGGAACTCCAGGAATACTGGACGCTGCTCTATCGGCCCGGACAGCAGCCGGTGCCCACCGAGGCCGGTCAGTTCGATCACTTCTATCGCAACGACGGCGGGCGGTTTTCCGAAATCACTTCGCAGGCAGGCATTGATGGCGCGTTCTTCACGCTCTCGGCGCTCTGGTGGGATTTCGATGGAGATGGTTGGCCCGATCTCTATGTCTCAAATGACTATCTTGGCCCCGACAAGCTCTACCGCAACAACCGCGACGGCACATTCACCGACGTTATCCGGCAAGTCATTCCTCACACGCCTTGGTCCTCGATGGGTACAGACATTGGCGATTTCAACAACGACGGGCTGATTGACCTCATGGCCACAGACATGATCGGGTCCACGCATTTCCGCCGGAATGTCATGATGGGCGAGGCTACAAAGCGGGAGTGGTTTCTCGAGTATGCTGAACCCCGCCAATACATTCGGAACGCTCTTTATCTCAACACTGGCGCTGGACGAATGATGGAGTTCGCCTACCAAGCCGGCCTTCCGAACACAGACTGGACATGGGGGCCGCGAATCGAGGATTTCGACAACGACGGCCGTCAGGACATCTTTATTGCAAACGGCATGTTGCGCGATGTGCAGAACGGCGATCTTGGAATGCACGCCGACCGGACATATCGTGGAGGATCGCAGCAGTGGGCAGAGTTCTGGGCGACGCAAGCGCTTCAGAAGGAAACGAACATGGTGTTTCGGAATCTCGGCGGGATGCGCTTCGAGCACGCCGAAATCCCTTGGGGACTCAACCGCTTGGGCGTGAGCTTCGGATGCGCCACGGCAGATTTCGACAACGATGGTCGCCTGGATCTAGTGGTGAACAATGGCGACGGGCCCATGAGCATCTACCGAAACGTGGGCGCGACCGGACACAGCATCCGGATTCGGCTCAAAGGCACTCTCAGCAATCGCTTTGGCATCGGTGCCACCGTGCGTCTTCAAGCTGGAGGCGCTGCGCAGGTCCGTTATCTTACTCTGGCGCGCGCCTGGCTGTCCGCCAGCGAACCGGTGTTGCACTTCGGTCTCGGCGACGCCACGCGAATTGATTTGTTGACCATCGATTGGCCTTGCAGCCCGCGTCAGAGTTTCACCAACCTCGAAGCGGACCGGTTCTACACGATTATTGAGCCTACGAACAGCGGCCGCGTTCTCGTCGCGCCACCGAAACCCGGCAAACTGCGCACTCCGTTGTTCCGCGCTACGAACCTGCTCGACAACATCTCGATTGTAGAACCTGCGTTCGACGATTTCGCCCGCGAACCGCTCCTTCCTTGGAAGCTCTCGCAACGAGCAGGTTGTATGGCGTGGGGCGATGTGAATGGCGACGGGAAGGCCGAACTGTTTGTCGGAGGGATGCCCGGCCAACCGGGACGACTCTTGATACGAAACGCCGCCGGCCGTTTCGACGCATCGGCTCAACCGGCTTTCGAAGCCGACAAGGATTGCGAGGATGCCGCAGCCGTGTTTTTCGATCCGGACCGTGACGGAGATCTCGATCTTCTGGTGGCAGGCGGCGGATTCCGGCAGGAGTCCGGTCACACTTCATATCGTCACCGCCTGTATCTGAACAATGGCAAGGGTGTCTTTTCTCCAGCCCCCAAGGAGGCCTTGCCCGTGGTGACGAACGGCGCGAGCTGTGTGGTTGTGGCGGATTTTGACGGTGATGGCCTGCCCGATGTGTTCCTGGGGGGACAGTCGGTGCCGGGCCGTTACCCGTTGTCTTCTGAGAGTCATCTTTGGCTGAACCGGGGCGGCAAGTTCGTGGACGCGACGCCATCCGGCCTGAAAAAACCCGGGATCGTGACTGCGGCGGTAGCTTCCGACGTGGACTGCGATGGCAAGCTGGATTTAATGCTCACCATCTCCTGGGGGCCGGTCCGGTATTTTCACAACGAAGCTGAGGGACTGGTTGAACGGACTGCGGAAGTCGGCCTGGACACGCGCACCGGTTGGTGGAATGCCATCGTCGCGGGCGATCTCGACGGCGACCGCCGGCCGGATTTCGTTGTGGGTAACCAGGGACTGAACACCGTTTATCATGCCACACCGAATGCGCCGGAACTGCTGTTCTATGGCGACCTTGATGGCTCCGGAACTTCAAACCTGGTTGGCGCCTACTTCGTGGGCGAATACGGTTTTCCGCACGTCGGTTTGGACGAGCTTTCCAAGGCGATGCCCACGGTTCGTGCGCGGTTTCCGACCTATGCGAAGTATGCGGCGGCCCCCATTGACGATCTGTTCGGCAGGAACCGGCTTCGCCAAGCGATTCGGCGGGAGGTGAACACACTCGAATCCGGTGTGCTCCTGAACAAGAAGGAAGGATTCCGGTTTGAACCACTCCCACCGCTGGCTCAAGTAGCACCCGCCCGCGACCTGGCCCTGTTGGATGTGAACGGCGACGGTTGGCTGGACCTCGTGATCGGTCAAAACGATTTCAGTCCTGGACCGCTGGTGGGCCGGATGGATGGCGGCACGAGCCTTGTGCTGTTGGGCAACGGTCAGGGGCAGTTTGAACCTTTGATGCCTGATAGGAGCGGAGTGCTGGTGCCCGAAGAAGTCCGTCGACTGGCGGTGACGGATGTGGACGGCGATGGGCGTCCAGACCTCGTCTTCCGCGTCGCGCCCGGCGCGTTCCGGTGCTTCACTCATTTGCCCGGCACACCGTAATGTCAAACGGCGAGCCTTTCCGGAATGCCAGCAACTGCCGCACCTGCCGCTGGAACTGGGAAGTTGCTGCTCGTCGCTGTGATTGATAGTATCATTTCATGAGTCCCAAGGTGATCTCTCAGGTGTGTGAAAGCGCGCCTCGCATGTCAGCGCGGCCCGCGGCCGCCGGAATTCCCAAAATCGGGTTGTTCATCGAATCATCGCGAGCTTCTGGGCGAGCGCTGCTGCATGGGATTGCGCGTTACATCCATCATCATGGGCCATGGTCAGTGTATTGGGAACCGGGTGGTCTGGAGAAAGCCTGGCCCAAACTGAAGTCCCTCGACCTGAGCGGAATCATTCTACGCGATGTGGAGAACCTCGAAGAGGTACTGGCCCTTGGCATCCCGGCTGTGGTTGTGGGACACAGCCGCACGGAGATATCGGGCCTGGTGAATGTGGTGACGGATTCAGAGACGATAGGGCGCATGGCCGCCGAGCACCTCCTGGCGTGCGGCTTTCGGAGCTTTGCTTATTGCGGTGTTGAAAATGCGCCCTGGTCGCTAGGCCGAAGGACGGCGTTTGTGAAAAGGATTGAGCAAGCCGGCTGGCATTGTGCGGTGCATACGCCACACAAATCGAGGACCTGGAATCAGGAAGTAAGTCTTTTGACGCACTGGCTCCGCTCAATCAAGCCACCGTATGGACTGATGGCCTGCAACGATGATCGAGCCCAGCAGGCGCTGGAGGCTTGTCGTCGGGCGGACCTGGCAGTACCCAGCGCGGTAGGTGTCATTGGAGTAGATAACGATGAGGTGATTTGCGGTTTATCCAATCCGCCGCTCTCGAGCATTGCCCTTGGGTTCGAACGCGCCGGTTATGACGCGGCCGAGATTTTGGCCCGCATGATTGCGGGAGAGAAAGAGTCGCCGTCCCGGATTCTTGTCTCCGCAACACACCTGGTGGCACGCCGTTCAACGGAGGTGGTAGCGGTTTCGGACGCACATTTAGCCAAGGCGCTACAATTCATTAGAGACCAGAAAATTGGGGCCGCGCCGGTGACAGCGGTGGCGCGCTCGGCTGGTCTCTCACGACGGACGCTGGAAAAGCGATTTCGTGAAGTCTTGGGCCGCTCGATCCTTGAGGAGATCAGGCGTGTTCGCACGGATCGTATTGCGAGGCTGCTGGTGGAAACGGATCTGCCAGTTGCTCGCATCGCCGACATGCTGGGCTTTGTTGATGTTCAGCATATCGCGAGGTACTTCCGGGTTTCCAAGCAGCATAGTCCAGCCGCGTATCGCAAGGTCCACCGGGGAAAGGCGTGGTGTTCGCAAAATGGCGATCTTTTTGCGCAAAATGGCGTTGTAAACCAAGGGCAAAAAGTATTTGCTTAAGAAAAGTCCAGCCATGAAAGAATTGCAGCGAGGCAGTTTATGAACACCAGCCACACGACTGCTATGTCGGCACTGCCCCCTTTTGACAGCGAGTGTGATTCTTTTCCTCTTCGCCCCAAAGCGCCGCGTACAAGCACCACGTCTCTGCTTGCTCGACCAACTAGTTAGTACGTAAAATCATGAAAAACAAACCCCTTACGGATCTGCTGCCGTCACTTGTTGCGGCGGGCATCATCACCACTGTGTTCTCTGCAAGTTCAGCGACGAACTTGATTCATCGCTACAGCTTTAACGAACCGCTTGGTTCAACCACGGTGACCGACTCAATCCGCGGCTCGAACGGCGTACCGCGCAGCACGCCCACCGGCACCTTGCCGACCTTCGACGGCGCTCAGGTCACCTTGGACGGAGCCGGGGGCTACATTGATTTGCCAAACCGCATGCTATCCGGGTTGACCGATGTCACCTTTGAGTTCTGGGCCACTTACAACACTGGTGGCACTTGGTCCCGCCTTCTTGATTTCGGCATTGCTGCCGCTGGCGAAGACCTCGATGGCACACTCGCCGTCGGTACTCCCGCCAGCAACTATGTGTTCATCTGTTTCGAGCCGGGGCCGCGCTTCGCCATCACCCCCGTTTCAAACGGCAACGAAAACCAGGTGAACTCGGGGACCGCGGTGGCACAGGGGTCTGGGGAGCATCACTTTGTCGTTACTTACGGGCCCGCGAGGACGCCAAGCATGTACCTTGATGGTAACTTTGTGGGATCCGGAAACTTCGTCACTCCTCTGTCAGCTATTACCAACGACGTCAACTGCTGGCTGGGCCGTTCGCAATGGCCGGATCCATTCTACGGCGGGAGTTACAACGAGTTCCGCATGCACAGCACGCAGTTAAGCCAACTCGAGGTGCTCGCCAGCCGGGCTTCCGGGCCAAACGCAATCAATTACACTCCCGAAAATCCTACCTCGATTACGCTCAATGTCAATTCGAACATGAACAGCGGGCAATCCCAGGATGCGACGATCACCGGTGTGTTTCCGACCTACGGCACGGTGACGGTCGGAGCCGCCGAGGCCACCCTCGTTTCGTCCGCCCCCAGCATCGTCTCGGTCGGGGCCAACAACCGGCTGACTGCAGTGAATCCAGGCACGGCCACGATAACGGCTTCGCTCGGTGGACAGACCAACTTTGGGAGCATCACGGTTATTCCGCCCGTGGTGGCTGTTAATCAACTCAAACACCGCTATAGTTTCAATGAAGCAGCGGGCTCCACAACGGCTAACGACAGTGTCGGCACGGCCCACGCTACCGTGGTTGCGCCGATTGCCCCGACGCCTCCGGTGGTCATCAGCAATGGTGTAGCGAACTTTCCCGGCCTCGGCGCCAACGCCACGTGTGGCTACATCACTCTTCCCCCTAGTATGCTCACGACCGAATTCACCAACATCACCGTCGAGTTTTGGTTTACCTGGAACGCCGGCGCGAACTCAACCTGGCAGCGGGTCTTCGACTTCGGCGACAGCAACAAGGGGGGCGACCCGCACGTCAACAACACCGGTCGGGACTACATTTTATTTACCCCGCAACGCGGCGGCAACGGTGCCCGGAATGAGTTCCGCGCGACACTCAACACAGGAGTCAACTATACTTCGGTGTTGAACGACGCGCCCGCCGCGGGGCCCACGGGCCTCCCAACAAATCCCACAGGCTTCCCAACCAACCAGGAGGTTCATGTCGTTTGCACCTTTGCGCCGGCGATCAATTATTCGGCACTGTACGTTAACGGATTCCGTCAGAACATCAACACCACGCCGGTGATCGGGGGAACCCAGGTGCAGTTCAGCCAGGTGTCGAGCCCGAACATGTGGCTGGGCGTATCGCAATGGAATGACCCTCCACTGGCCGGGCGCATTAATGAGTTCCGGCTGCATGAGGGCCTGCTGAACGAGGTGCAGATTGCCCTGAGCCGCCAAGCCGGCCCAGATGCGTTGCCGGTGACCAATCCGGGCCCGTTGCAGTCGCTGTCCCTCCAGGCATCGCCGCTTTACATCAACAATCCACTCACAACGCAGGCGACCTTGCGCGGGAATTTCCAAAATGCCACCAACGTGGACATCACCCCGCTTACCGGCGTATCACTCCAGTCCACCGACACCAACATCTTCACGGTTTCGGCCACTGGATTAATGACGCCGAGGGCCGTTGGCACTGCCAATTTGATCGGCAGTTACAACTCGCTCTCCACCACGAGCCAAGTGTCTGTTCTAGCCCCAACGTCAGTGTCGGTCACTAACCTGCCGACCACCTTGGACGTGGGGAATCTCTCGCACAGCCCTTACACGGTGCCATTGTTGGCGAACTTCCCGGGCGGGATCAGCAACGTGAACGTGAGCGCGTTTACCGGCGTTACTCGTAGTTCCTCGGACACGAACGTAGCCACGATCACAGGCGCGGGTGTGATCACGGTGCTGAATCCGGGTACGACGACCATCACCAGCACCTACTGGGACCAGACCAACCAGGCCGTGCTCACCGTGCTGGCTCCGATCTCGTTGTCCGTGACCAACCTGCCGGCCACGAGGGAAGCGGGCAGCGTCAACTTCGCGGTGCCGTTGTTGGCCGCTTACTCCGACGGGAATTCCAACGTGATCGTCAGTGCCGCCGCCGGCGTGGCTCGTAGTTCCTCGAACCCGACTGTTGCCACGATCACCGGCGGGGGTACGGTCACGGTACGGAGCCCGGGTGTGACAACCATCACCAGCAGCTACCGGGGCCTGACCAACCAGAGCACGCTCACGGTCGTCATGCCGCCAAACTTCGTCCGCGGCACGCTGCTCCACCGTTACAGCTTCAGCGAAGCCCCGGACACGGCCACGGTGGATGATTCGGTCGGTACGGCTGATGGAACTGTTGAGGCACTGCAATTCGGCCAGGCCAACGGGAATTTCACCGGCACTGGCGAGTTCCGCTTTGGCCCTGGGCCGTACGTGCAGATTCCCATAACCAACTCCTACATCAACCTGCCGAACGGGCTGATCTCCAACCTGAGCAGTGTAACGGTTGAAGGATGGTTCACCTGGTTCGGCGGTGCCAATAACCAACACCTCTTCGACTTCGGCATGAGTTCCGGTAATCCGGATGGATCGGGTGGATTTTTTGAGGACGCGGTGTTGAACCCCGGCAGGCAGTACTTCTTCCTGAGTCCTCAAACTGGAAGCCCGCGTTTCGCCTTGGATCCGGACATCGGCGGCGCAGGTACTGGCGAAACGCCGAGCATAGGGTCGAGCATCGCGATCACGATCAGCAACAAATCGCACTTCGCCGTGGTGTACGAC
The DNA here is from genome assembly GCA_964574525.1 of uncultured Bifidobacteriaceae bacterium. Classification (GTDB taxonomy): domain Bacteria; phylum Verrucomicrobiota; class Verrucomicrobiia; order Limisphaerales; family JADLHS01; genus WYBW01. Next base: position 2,742 of record CAZNOE010000091.1, on the reverse strand, counting down.
TTTCCGCGCGGCGTGGCCCGGCTTTACATCAACGGACAGCGCGCCGGCACCGGAGTTGCCACTTTTCCGCTGAGCGTTGTGGATGATCGAAACAACTGGCTCGGTCGCTCGCAATGGCAGGACCCGTTCCTCAACGCCTCGATTGATGAGTTCCGCATTTACAACGGCCCATTCGTGGATACTGACATCGCCACCCACTTCGCGTACGGTCCAAACGCGCTGATTTCGTTCCTACCCCAGTTGAGTTTCAGCGTGTCGGGCAATCAGCTCACGCTATCCTGGCCAACTAGTGCCGGCAGCGGATACACGCTCAAGAGTACGACCGCGCTGGGGCCCGGGGCGGTTTGGAACCCGGCCGGCGCACCAACTGTGGTGGGAGAGAATTATCAAGTCACCGTTACGGTGACCAGTGGCAACGCATTCTTCCGCCTTGAGCAATAACGGGTGGCGGCGTAAAGTTGATTGGCTAAAACTGCGTGGAGCCCGGGGACTCCGGCCCCCGGGCAACCCGTGCGCCGACACAAAAAGTATGAGGCACAGAAAAAACAACCGAAACAATCGGAACCACACGACGGAAGGGAATGGGCGTTCGATGAAGTCCACCCATGCGCTCGCGCGGGCGTTTACGTTGATCGAGCTGCTGGTTGTCATCGCGATCATCGCCATCCTCGCTGCCATGTTGCTGCCGGCATTGGCGAAGGCGAAGCAACGGGCGCTTCGGACGACATGCATGAACAACACGCGTCAGATCATGATCGCCCTGCACATCTACGCCGGTGACAACCGGGACAAACTGCCGGTATTTCCCAACGGTGTTGGCGCATGGGCTTGGGATCTTCCGGTCGGTGTGTCGGACCAGATGCTGGCCAGTGGTTTGCAGAAGAAGACGTTCTATTGTCCGGGCACGGCGCCCCGGTTCTCGGACAATGACAATTTCATTGGAGTCAATCCGCCTCCAGCGGCCAACTACAGCCTATGGACATTTGGCGGAAGCAACTTTCGAGTCGTGGGTTACATTTTTGCGTTTTCCGGTGGCGTATTATTGCGGGAGGAAGACAAGAACACCACCATACTGTCGGAACTGGTCGGGCCCGCGCCCAATCTGAAGACCAATGTTCCCAACACGGACCGTGTCGTTGTTGCCGACGCGACGATCAGTGAAAATGTTACGGCTTTCCCGAATGGGGCTGGCAGCTTTGTCAATGTGAACGGCGGTTACGCGCCCAACGGCGTCGTAAAGCCTCACATCAGTCCTCATCTAAAAGGCGCGCGCCCGGAAGGCGGACATTTGGCGTTCAAAGACAGCCACGTGGAGTGGCGGAAATTCGAAAGAATGGGGCAGCGCGCTTCCTCCGGTCGCGGCTTCTGGTGGTGATTCACCAACCTGCTCATGATGGACAGCCATGCCGAGTGGCGCAAATTCCAGAAGATGACCATCCGCACGACCGGGAGCCCTATCTTCTGGTGGTAGGCACAACCGTAGCGACGACATCAGTTCGCAGGCAGAAGTTGGCATTGGGCATTCGCCTCGTTTCCGCCTCGACGAGTCAGGAAGAACATAGGACGCACGAGGATGACACCGAAAGTGCCAACTGCGCTGTTCTGCTTGAATCCCATTTTATCTCTGAAACAATCAGACCTCGCCATGAATATGAAAACTTGTTTAAGAACCATCCGCGTCGCTGTCAGCCGGCGGAGATTGGCGACAAAGGTGACCCTCCTCGGCCTCGCGTTGCTCACCGTCTCATCCGCCGGGGCGGCCACGATTTCCATCCAGGCCGACAAACCCGGCCACAAGATCGCGCCCACGCTGTGGGGAATTTTTTTCGAGGACATCAATCTCTCTGCCGATGGCGGGATTTATCCCGAGCTTGTCCGCAACCGCTCCTTTGAAGATTCGGACAAGCCGGAGAATTGGAAACTCAACGCGACTGATGGCGCGAGTGAGATGGCGATTGATTCGAGCCGCCCGCTCAATCCGCTGAATCGCCGCAGCCTGCGCATTCGGGTCGGCGGCCCGTTCCAACTCGGAAACGAAGGTTACTGGGGAATGAACGTGGCGAAGGACGCCAGTTACATCCTTAAGCTCGCGGCACGCGCGGCTGATGGTTTCACCGGTCCGCTCCGCGCGCGAGTTGTCAGTTCGTCCGGCAAGGAGCTTGCATCTGCCGAGATTGGATCAATCGGAAACAATTGGGATTATCACACAGCGGAACTCCGAGTCAGTGACAGTGATTCCAAAGCGCGCCTCGAAATCTCCGGCTCCGGCAAGGGCACTTTGTTCCTCGACATGGTTTCATTGCTGCCGAAGCAAACGTGGAAAAACAACGGGATGCGGCCCGACCTCGCCGAATCGCTCGATGCTCTCAAACCGTCGTTTGTCCGCTTTCCCGGCGGCTGCTGGGTTGAAGGCGAGGACATGGCGCACATGTACAATTGGAAGAAAACCATCGGCAGCCTCGACGCGCGCACGCCGCTTTACAACATCTGGGGCTACAACGCCACGCACGGGCTCGGCTTCCATGAATATCTCCAGTTGACCGAAGATCTCGGCGCGACGCCGCTCTTCTGCATCAACGTCGGCATGTCCCACAAGGAGGTCGTCCCGATGGATCAAATGGGCCAGTGGGTGCAGGACGCGCTCGACTCAATCGAATACGCCAACGGCCCGACGAATGCCTTTTGGGGCGGCTTGCGCGCGAAGCATGGCCACCCAGCGCCCTTCAAGCTGCGTTACATGGA
>CAZNOE010000090.1:0-13552 GCA_964574525.1 uncultured Bifidobacteriaceae bacterium | reverse complement strand
GGCATTCCGCACGTGCTCATCATGGATCCGCAAGGAATCGTACGCTGGGAGGGCTTTCCGCTTCTCGACAACCACGAACTGACGGAAAAAGTCGTCGCGGAAATTCTCGCCCAGCACGCCAAATGACGTTCTCGCAATTCTTCGGGAGCTTGCCGGAACGGGAACTGCATGAACGGAACCCCGCCGCCTGCGCCGGTTACGAAGAATTCCGGCCTGGCGATTTGCAGCTTGGTATTGGGCATCCGCCCTGCGGTTTGAACAACTCACCTCGTCCGCGGTCGAATGCACTATGAATGCCGCAACCTTTTGGTCCCGCGCGCGCCAGTGGTGGCACAAGGAAATCCGGCCGTTGCTGGTCCTCGCGCTCGTTCTTTTCTCGCTCCGCTCATCACTCGCGGACTGGAATGACGTTCCCACCGGCTCGATGCGCCCCACCATTCTCGAAGGGGACCGGGTCTGGATCAACAAGCTCGCCTACGATCTCAAAGTCCCGTTCACCACGCGGCACATCGCCGAGTGGTCGAACCCGCAGCGCGGTGATATCGTTGTGTTCTTCTCGCCGCACGACGGCAAGCGCCTCGTCAAACGCGTCGTCGGTCTGCCGGGTGACGCCATCGAGCTTCGCAACAATACGCTCGTAATTAACGGCAGCGTCGTCGAATACCAGCCCATCGCCGAAGAGTTGATTCGCGACCTCGCTCCCGCCGACCGCGCGGGCCGCGTCTTCGCCAGCGAACAACTTCCCGGCCAGACCCACGCCGTGGCGGGCTATCCGGCCGCGCCCGCCATGCGCAGCTTCGCGCCAGTTCGCGTGCCGGAGGGGCAATACTTCATGATGGGCGACAACCGGGATGACAGCTTTGATTCCCGCTACTGGGGAACGGTGGATCGCAAACAAATCGTGGGCCGCGCGACTGCCGTGGTCGTGTCGCTCGACAAGAAGAATTACTGGCTTCCCCGCTGGCAAAGGTTCTTCACTTCGTTGCAGCGCGATTAGACGATTTTGTCTTTCTCGACGGCGGCAAGTAAAAGCTACTTGTGCATTTCCCCGGCGCGAAGTGAAATGAGCGCGTGAAGCGTTTCATCTCCTTGTTGGCCGCAGCCATTTGGCTCTGCGCGGCAACGTTCACCAGCGCGGCGGATGCGCGTGCGGATTTCCTGAAACTCGTTGAGCGTCCACGCGTTCGGTTGTCGCCGGAGGTTGAAGCATGGCCAGTAACCAACGGCATCGCCCAGTTTCACTTCTCGTTTGCCTCGGACAAGGAGCAGCGTGTGCCCGGCGTGTTGATGAAGGCAACGGATTCGCGCGGGCGGCGACCCGCGGTCATCGCCTTGCACGGCACCGGCGGCAGCAAACAGAACATGCTTTCCCTGTGCCGCAAACTCGCGACCAAGGGTTTTGTTGCGGTGGCGATTGATGGCCGTTATCACGGCGAACGGACAAAGGCCGGCAGAGGCGCGGAAGAATATAACGAAGCCATCGCCCGCGCCTGGCGCGATGGGCGTGAACATCCGTTTTACTACGACACGGTCTGGGACGTGATGCGGCTGGTGGATTATCTCAAAACGCGAAAAGACGTTGACCCAAAACGCATCGGCCTTATCGGCATTTCCAAGGGCGGCATCGAGACGTATCTCGCGGCGGCGGTGGACAAACGCATCGCCGTGGCCGTGCCGGTCATCGGTGTGCAGAGTTTTCATTGGGCATTGGAAAACGGCCAGTGGCAAGGCCGGATCAAAACCATCCAGACCGCCTTCGACGCATCAGCGAAGGATGCGGGCGTGACGAATGTGACGCGGGAGTTCGTGAAAGCCTTCTACGACCGCGTCGTCCCTGGCATCTACGGCGAGTTCGACGGGCCGGCGATGCTGTCCCTTATCGCACCGCGCCCGCTGCTTGTGATCAACAGCGATTCCGACCAAAACACCCCACTGCTGGGCGTTAAGGAATCGGCCGCCGCCGCCGAACAGGCTTATCGCAAAACCGGGGCCGAAGATCGTTTCGTTCTCCGGATTCAGGAAAAAACCGGCCACCAAGTGAAGCCGGAGTCCGAGCGCGCGGCAATTGACTGGCTCGTCGAATGGCTGAAGCCATGACGCCACTTAACCTCCTGTCTGGCTGTACTGGTTGATAATTCAAGGAACTGCATCTGTTTCTATTGGGACAGCGGGCCAGGATGAGTGCGATGAAACTTCAAATCTCAAGTGGTCGCCGGACCCATCCGCCCAAGATTGTAGGATTTGCCAGGCTCAGTTTTGCCGGTCTGCTCACCATCGTTATCGCGGCTGCCGCCCTCCTGGATTTTACGCGAGCGGGAGACGAAGCCGTCACGTCGCCAACTGCAAAGTCTTCGGCGGTTGCCGGAAGATCGCGGGGTTTGTGGTACATCCGGCTGAACCAATGGCGGGCCGACGCGCGAACACTGGTCGCCGCGGTCCGCTATGTTCTGGAGAGCGACTCCCAAACGAATCAAGGGAAACCAGCGCAGTGCTTCCCGAATCTCGAGGTGGCCATGCCTACTAACTCGACGCTCGCTGGGCCGAAAGCCTAGCCTCGGTCCGGTTCTCGAAGAACACAGCGGCGCCGGAGAAACGCCTTGGCGGGCTACCTGACCTCTCCTCACCATCTTTCGATGCGCAGACGAACCGGGGATTGCCGGGGCAAGTTCTGCCATGCGAATTCCTCAAATCTTTTCCACCCAGTTTTTCATTTGCCGCGACTTGGCGGCAGGTTTACGCTGGCCAGCATCACAAACGCCAGTCGTCCAGTTGTAAAAATGGCCAGCGCAGTTTTGAAAATTTTAGGTCGTCCAATTCATCCGGCCTTCTGGTTTTGTCTCGCCGGGACGCTGCTGGGTGAGCGAGGCATGGCCGCTGACTCGCCCAAAGTAGATTTCAGTCGCGACATCCAGCCAATCTTCATCAAGCGTTGCTACGAATGTCACGGGCCGGACAAACAAAAAAACGACCTGCGTTTGGATCACAAAGAGGATGCCTTTCGTGGCGGCAAATCCCGCAAGCCGATTTTTGCGCCAGGCAAAAGCGCCGAAAGCCACCTCATCGAACGCGTCACGGCGAAAGACCCTGACGAAATAATGCCCAACAAGGGCGAGCCGCTGACCGCCGAGCAGATTGCCTTGCTGCGCGCGTGGATTGATCAGGGGGCTGTCTGGCCGGACGAGAAAAAACATTGGGCGTTCATAAAGCCACTGCGGCCCGAAGTGCCGGCGGTGAAAAACAAACTCTGGCCGCGGAACGAGATTGATCGCTTCATCCTCGCCCGCTTGGAGCAGGAAAAGTTATCGCCGTCGCCGGCGGCCGATCGCGCCACGTTGATCCGGCGCCTGAGCCTCGATCTCATCGGCCTGCCGCCGACCATCGAAGAAGTGGACGCCTTCCTCAACGACCGCAGCAGCGAGGCGTATGAAAAGGTGGTTGATCGCCTGCTCGCCTCGCCGCATTACGGCGAACACCTCGCGCGCGGGTGGCTGGATTTGGCGCGCTATGCCGATTCCAACGGCTACCAGGTTGATCTCGCACGCTCAATGTGGCCGTACCGGGAATGGGTCATCAATGCTTTCAACCGCAACATGCCGTTCGACCAATTCACCATCGAACAGCTTGCCGGCGATCTCTTGCCCAACGCGACATTGGAGCAAAAAATCGCCACGGGTTTCAATCGCAACACGAAGACCAATGACGAGGGCGGCGGCGATGACGAGGAATATCGCACGAAGGCGGTGAAGGACCGTGTGGCCACGACGGGCGCGACGTGGCTGGGCTTGACGATGATGTGTGCCGAGTGCCACACCCACAAATACGACCCGATTACGCACGAAGATTACTACCGGTTCTACGCGTTTTTCAACACCACGGCCGACCGTGGTAACGGCACCGAACCGAGCATCGCCGTTCCCGCGCCGCCGGTGCGGTCAAAAGTGGAGTATTTCCACGCTCGCCTCGCTCAATTGAAACATGAATTGACCGAAGCCGAAAAGAGACTGCCCGCCGGGCAGGAAGCATGGGAGCGGCGGATGGCTGCCAAAACGAACATCTGGGTCGCGCTCAATTTGACCAACGCCATCTCCACCGGCGGCGCGACCTTCACGAATCTTCCCGATCAATCAGTTCTTGCGACCGGTGTCAATCCCACCTACGACACTTACCAGATCGAGGCCGACACGGACTTGCAAAACATCACGGCGATCCTGCTGGAGGTCCTGCCCGATCCGAGTCTGCCCAAGAACGGCCCGGGCCGATGGGGTCAGACCGGCAGTTTCATTTTGGACGAATTCGGAATGACCGCGACGCCGCGATCAGGTGATGCCGCCGTCCCCAGTGTCATCTTCTTCACAAAAGCGACGGCTGATTGGGAGCAACAATATTACCGCGCTGAACACGCGGTAGATCGCAACCCAAAAACTGGTTGGGCCATCGGACCGAAGTTTGGCCAGCGTCACTTTCTCGTCGCCGAGTTGAAGGAGCCGCTCAGCACCAAAGGTGGTGCGAAGCTCGGCTTTCGGTTCGACTCGTACCACGGCAACAATCACACCGTGGGCCGCCTGCGACTCTCCGTCACAAGCGAGAAGGACCTCGCCGCGCTCTGGCCGGTGCCGCCTGGCGTGGCGGATCTGCTCGCCGCTCCCGCAGCGCAGCGCACGCCGGAGCAACAGCGGCTTGTCTCGGCGCACTACCGCGCGGGGTCGCCGGCAATCCGCCAAATCGAACGGGAAATCTTCCGCCTCAACGAGCGGGAAAATGAATTGGCCAACACAAAATACACCGTGCTCGTGATGAAGGAACGCGACGAGCCCCGGACCGCTTACATCCACGTGCGCGGAAATTTTTTGGAGAAAGGCAAGGAAGTCACGTCCGGCGTGCCGGCGTTCCTGCCGCCGTTGGCTGCCGACCAACCCGCCAATCGCCTCGCGCTCGCACGCTGGCTGGTGAATCCGGAAAATCCCCTGACCGCTCGCGTCACCGTGAACCGGCTTTGGGAACGCGTGTTTGGCACCGGCATTGTGAAGACGAGCGAGGATTTCGGCAAACAAGGCGAAGCACCATCGCACCCGGAACTGCTCGACTGGCTCGCGTGTGAATTCACTTCGCCAGAGATGGGCGTTAAACCGTTGAACCGTTCAATCGTCGAATCGGCTGAATTGGAAAGCGCTTCAACGCTTCAACGCTTCAACGCTTCAACGCCCCACCCCTGGGACATCAAACACATCATGAAGCTCATCGTCATGTCGGCCACGTATCGTCAGAGCGCCGCGGTTGACGGGGAGCGATTGGAAAAGGACGCGTATAATCGGTTGCTGGCGCGGGGTCCGCGGTTCCGGATGGATGCCGAGATGATCCGCGACCAGGCGTTGGCCGTCAGCGGACTGCTGAATCTGGAAGTCGGCGGGCCGAGCGTCTATCCCGTGCAGGTGCCGAACCTGTGGAAGGAACTTGGCTTCCTGCGCCCGGAGATTGGCATGGACGAATGGCCGGTGAGCGAAGGCCCGGAGCTTTATCGTCGCGGCCTCTATACTTTTTGGCGGCGGGTGTGCACGTATCCGACCTTTGCGACGTTCGATGCGCCCAGCCGCGAGGTCTGTATTTCGCGCCGACCGCGCAGTGACACGCCATTGCAAGCACTGGCGGCGCTGAACGAGCCGGCGTTTCTGGAAGCGGCTCGTGTGCTGGCCCAGCGCGTCCTGCTCCACGGCGGTTCGGATCCGAGCCAGCAGGTCGAGTACGCGTTTCGTCTGTGCCTGGCCCGGCCTCCCACCAAGCCGGAACGGGAACGCTTGTTGAATCTTCTCCAGCAACAATTGAAAAGTTTTGACCGCGACGCCAAAGCCGCCGAGGACCTGATCAACCAGGGTTCGGCTGAACGTCCGCCCAATGTGGACGTTCGCAAACTCGCGGCTTGGATGATGATGGGCAATGTTCTGCTGAATCTGGATGAGACGCTTACCAAAGGATGATTGCCCATGAAACCTCGAAATAGGCGACAAAGCTGCGAACAGATCGTCGGCGGTGCGGAGCGATTCTCCCTCTCCCCCGCCGAGGGGGAGAGGGCCGGGGTGAGGGGGAAAGTCGCGCTACCATCCACAAACGTTCAGCACCTTTGCCCAACCCCTCACCCTGACCCTCTCCCCTTCCGAAGGGGAGAGGGAAGCGATCTCATGGACCCGTAATTATGATTGTGCCCGCTCTCGAAAACTTGAAATTCGTCACGCGCCGGAAATTCATTCAGCAATGCGGCACCGGCATGGGTGCGCTGGCTTTGGCGTCGTTGCTGAATGAAAACCTCTTCGCTGCCTCCGGGAAGGAAGCCGGTGTGTCTGCGCCACCCGGCCCGCGCTTCAAACCGAAGGCAAAAAACATCATCTATCTTTTCCAATCCGGCGGGCCGTCGCACCTCGACCTGTTCGATTACAAGCCGGAGCTCATCAAACGCAACGGACAGCAGATGCCGGACGAAATGCTGAAGAATATCCGGCTGGCGCAGATCGGCAAGAACGCCGCCGTGCTCGGCACCAATTACAAATTCAAGCAGTACGGCAAATCAGGCGTGTGGCTCTCGGAATTGTTGCCGCTCCTTTCCACCATCGTGGACGAGGTCGCGTTTGTGCAGGGTTTTTACTCCGAAGCCTTCAACCACGATCCCGCCACTCTTTTCATGAACACGGGAGCGCAACTTTCCGGGCGACCGAGCATGGGTTCGTGGTTCAGCTACGGCCTCGGCAGCGAGAACAAAGACCTCCCCGCATTCGTCGTGATGACCACCGGCGTCGGCCAGCCGCTCACGAACAATTCCTGGGGCAGCGGATTCCTTCCGACGGTTCATCAAGGCGTGCAATTGCGCTCGCAAGGTGATCCCGTCTTGTTCGTGTCCAATCCGACCGGGATGGGCGCGGAACGCCGCCGCCAATCCCTTGATGCGGTGCGCGACCTGAACCAGATGCGCTACGATGTTTTGCGCGATCCGGAGATTTCGACGCGTATCGCGGCGTACGAACTCGCTTACCGCATGCAGACCAGCGTGCCCGATGTGATGGACATTTCCAAAGAACCGCCCGCCATGCACGAAGCCTACGGCACGACGCCGGGCCGGGCCTCGTTTGCGAACAACTGCCTGCTCGCGCGCCGGCTGGTTGAGCGCGGCGTGCGTTTCGTTCAATTGTATCATCGCGGGTGGGATCATCACGGCGGCCCGGATGGCAATCTGGTGTACGATCTCAAAAAGCGCTGCCTCGAAACCGATCAAGCGACGGTCGCACTTGTAACGGACCTCAAGCAGCGCGGGCTGCTGGATGACACGCTGGTAATCTGGGGTGGCGAATTTGGCCGCACGCCGATGATGCAAGGCAGCCTGAAACCGGACAATATCGGTCGCGACCATCATCCGCACGGCTATACCATCTGGCTGGCCGGCGGCGGCATCAAGCCGGGCATCGCTTACGGCAAGACGGATGATTTTGGCTTCTACGCAGTCGAAGACAAGGTCCACGTCCACGATCTCCACGCCACGATTCTGCACTTGTTTGGCTTGGAACACACGAAGCTGACTTACCGATTCCAAGGCCGCGATTTTCGCCTGACCGATGTGCACGGTGAAGTTGTGAAAGCCTTGTTGGCTTAGCGGCTGTTTGAAAACTCGTGGCGTCGGGCGTCCCGCCTGACGTAGAGGGCGGCATCCTGCCGCCCGGAGGGGGAACGACCGGAAACCAATCCACCACGAAGGATCAACCGTCAGGAAAATACAAACGAGCCGCTATGAAACCAGCAACACCGAAAACCGAACGCCCACTTTCAACCCAAACATCATCTTTCGCGTCGGCACGGGCGAATGGCAGTCCGTGGATAATTTAAGCCGGTCAAACCGGCCAAATGTCGGATTGCAACACTTGCTCGATGCGGGCACTATGATTTTCTTATGAGCAAAAACACCTTGATCGCCAAATATGAAACTTTGCCCGTTGGGGCGCAAAAGCAGGTGGAGACCTTCATCGAGTTTTTGTCGCAGACGACTCCGACGAAATCCTCGCGCTCCGTGAAGCGCCGCTTCAAATTCGATTGGGCGGGCGGTTTGGCAGATTTGAAAAGCCGGTTCACCGCCGTTGAGTTGCAGCACCAGCTCAACGAACTGCGATGAATTATCTGGTGGACACCAACATCTTTCTGGAAATCCTGCTCAATCAGGCGGGACGCAAAAAGTGCGAAGCATTTTTGCAGGGCAAGAAAGGCGCGGCTTGGATTTCCGACTTTACGCTCCATTCCATCGGTGTGCTGTTGTTCCGCCAGAAGCGGCCGGAACTGTTCGATCGGTTTGCCGCGGACACATTGCCGCAGTTTTCGATTCTTTCCTTGAGCGACGCCGGTTATCTCCAACTTGTCGGGGCACACACCCGGCACGGCCTCGACTTCGATGATGCCTACCAATTCCTGGTCGCGCGGGAGAACAAGCTGGCCATCGCGACGCAGGACAAGGATTTCCAACGCGTTCGGAACTTGGTGGATGTTCACACGCTATGAAACCAGCAATGACCGAAAACCAATCAACTAACGGTGGCGCTGCTCAAGGACCTCAAACAGCGCGGGCTGCTGGATGAAACCCTGATCATCTGGGGCGGTGAGTTTGGCCGCACGCCGATGATGCAAGGCAGCCTGAAACCGGACAATGTTGGTCGCGACCATCATCCGCACGGTTACACCGTCTGGCTCGCGGGGGGCGGCATCAAACCGGGTATCGCTTACGGCAAGACGGATGATTTTGGTTTTTACGCCGTCGAAGACAAGGTCCACGTGCACGATTTGCACGCCACGATTCTCCACCTGTTCGGCTTGGAGCACACGAAGCTGACTTACCGATTTCAAGGCCGCGATTATCGCCTGACCGATGTGCAGGGCGAAGTTGTAAGGCCCCTGCTCGCTTAGCTCGATACGCCGGCATCGGATGCGATGGCGAAATTACGGAAGACGGGAAAAAACCGAACAGCCACCATCAACCCAACTCAACGTGGTTTTCGGAGCTTCCCTAATGATTGACAGCGGAATTGGTCAGGCGCAAAGTGCCAAAGTGAACCCGACGCAAAAGCAATTCTCCCCGAACCGCGCAGCGTCAAAAAGCAAATCCCTATCAGTTTTTTTATGAAAACATTTTTTCGCATTTTCGTTGCCTTTGTTCTTCTGGCTGACTCCCTGACGGCTGCGCCACCAGTTGTCACAAACATACGCGCCAGCCAGCGTTCCGGCACGCAACTGGTGGATATTCTTTACAACCTCTCGGCAGTGGGGCCGTGCTCTATTACCGTAGCGGTGTCGGCGAACGGCGGAACGAATTACAATGTGCCGGTCTTTACGTTGGCGGGAGCGGTTGGCGCGGGTGTCTCGCCGGGAAACGACCGCGCTATCGTTTGGAATGCGGGACTGGATTGGCCGGGGCAGTTCACCGATAAATGCCGCGTCCGGGTTACGGCTGATGACGGAAACTCGCCACCCGCGCCGCAGAACATGGCTTACATTCCCGGTGGCAGTTTCCAGATGGGCGATACCTTTTACGAAGTTGGCAACGATGCGCTTCCATTGCACTCCGTTTACATCAGCCCGTTCTTCATGGATAAATATGAGGTCTCACGCGAAGTGTGGTTGGATGTTTTTTCATGGGCGGCGGGGAATGGCTACACTTTCACTTACAGCGGTTCGTTTGATGGACCGAATCATCCTGTTCAAACCATCTCTTGGTATGACGCAGTGAAATGGTGCAATGCGCGTTCCGAAAAGGCGGGATTGACCCCGGTTTACTACACTGACGCCACGCAGACGACGGTTTACCGCACCGGCAGTTTGAATCTAACGAACGCTTGTGTGAAATGGACGGCCAATGGCTACCGCTTGCCGACCGAAGCCGAATGGGAAAAAGCGGCGCGTGGCAATTTGAGCGGGAGACGATATCCATGGGGGGACACCATCAACGGAAGTCAGGCGAACTATTACAACAGTGGTGACGCATTTGATAACGGCACGACTCCAGTCGGCTACTACAATGGCGGTCAAACTCCGACTGGAACAAACATGGCCAATGGCTATGGACTCTACGACATGGCGGGCAACGTGCAGGAGTGGTGCTGGGATTGGTACGACGCCAACTGGTATGGCCAACCGGGAGCAGGCAGCAATGACTCGCATGGTCCCGCCAACGCTTTGAACCCGCGTGTGGCGCGGGGCGGCTGGGATACCCAGACCGCGACCGGCTTGCGGTGTGCGTTGCGCGACGCCCGCAGTCCAGGCAATGCCTACGGCTATGTCGGGGTTCGTTGTGTGAGGGGGTTTTAGGCTCTGACGAAAAGACCTAATGATTCCGCCGTGCAAATATTCCGCCGCTCTGGCTGCGCCAAATTCCAGACAGAAACCGGCGCGGTGGTTTGTTGTCTTCGTGTTGGTGCTCGGAACCGCGTTCCAAACTCAGGCAGAAGTTGGCTTGGCTGATTCGCCACTATTTACAATTGACACGACTTACGTTGCGAACGTTGGGTTAGACAACTCCGGCTTGTTCACCCTCGATACGCGATACGGACTCGGCATCAGTTTCAATCAATCCAGTTTATTTATTCTGGATACGCGGCTTTCCGGCAGTTCTGGAATCGGCGCTTCTCTCGATTTCATTCTCGACACACGCGGCGCTGTGGTCGCCAACGCGGGGGTAAATGGAACCGTCAGTGCCACCATTGGCGGCGCATTGGCGGGTGTTTACGTCCAAGCTCTGCAAAGTGGCATCACTCGCGCTTCAACATTCACAGATAACAGCGGCCATTATCAACTCGCGCTGGCGGCGGGGACTTACGAATTGCGCGCGAGCAAGATCGGCTGGCTGACCGGCATTCGCAGCACGCTGACAATTTCCGCAAACCAAATCATCACGCAAAATTTCTCGCTTGATTCGCCACCGCCGGTGCCGGTTGTAGAGACGGTTAATCGTGCGCTAATCCCGGTCACTTTTGCCCCTTTCGATTCAACGCTAAAAGTTTACGCCAACCGCGCTTTCTCCAGCGGAATCCCTCTGGACCGGCAAAAAATGACGATTGTTATGACCCACGGTTGGCATAGTAATCCGCAAGTTTGGGCAACCGATATGGCGCAGAAAATGGTGGATGCTGGCATTTCGGCAAACATCGTCGCTTGGGATTGGACACGTGGCGCAACTGACATCTTAAACATTGAACCTTTGGCGATTTCCTGGCGGACTCCGTTACAAGGTGAGGCTTTGGGAATGACACTATATCAAACCCTGGGTTACGATTACAGCCATGCTATTCATTTTATCGGGCATAGCCTTGGCACTCTTGTCAATGCCGCCGCCGCGAATTACCTGCATGGAGATGCTCCGAATGTAAATCCCCCGACACGATGGTTAGCCACCCGGACTCACATGACCCTTTTAGACGAGGCCGAGGCGGCTGCGGTTTTAGGAATGAATACATTTTCCGAAGGTTTTACGCCTCCGATTCCCGCCCGTGCAGCTTGGGTGGATAATTATTTCAGCCTCTTTGGATTTCATCGCGACGGCGCGGTGAATGTGGAGTTGACTCAGGCCAGTTTGCGGCGTCTGGGCGTTACCGCACTGCATGGCTATCCCTGCGACTGGTATGGCTTGACGATAGCCAATCCGAACGACTGCATTTTGGGGAATAAGTATTCATTTGAGCGAATGAGTGAGCACCCTTTTTTTCCCAGCCAAACGGCGTTCCCATACGGTTCGCGCTGGCAGCAAGACACAATTTTCCACCCGGAGCTTGATTTGATTGCGAAACCGTCATTCATCGGGGGCGTTGAGACTGTTGCAGGGAACGTGACAGCATTCAGTGTTCAAACCTATAACGGGACGGTAAAGGTCGTTAATGGCGTGGTGCAAGCGGTTGGGCAGGTGACAACGGGCATCAGCGAAAAAATTATTCAAGGTGTTGATACGATCAACGCTTTTTCGCTTCAGATTTTTTTGCAAACGACTCCTAAACTTCCGAATGAAGGAAGAACGGATGGAACCAATAACCCTGCTTACGCGTGGCTTTCCGTGAACGTGCCAACGAACGCGGCTTTGATACAATTTGATTTCGCTCTGAGTGGCGACGGGCGGGACGATTTCATTGTAGCCGGAGTCAATAACACCAACATTTTCGCTCTTGAAACGCGCTTTATCCCGCAGGACACAACTCTGACCAGTGGAGCAATCGACTTTTCCAGGTACGCAGGACAGACGGTTGAATTGTTTTTTGGAGTAGCAGGCCGAACTTCTACAAATGCTTCTTTGACCGTCGATGGGATTCGCTTCTATTCGATTCAACCGCCGATTTTATCGGTTTCTGCCACGGCTGGACAGGCCGTCATTTCATGGCCTGTGGCCGCATCGGGATACCTGTTGGAGAGCGCAACGACTTTGGATAACGCCAGCAATTGGAATTTAGTCACCAACATACCCGCCATGATTGATTTCGAGAACGTCATCACTAACGCGATGGATCAAGCAGCCCGGTTTTATCGGTTGAAGAAGTAAAACCCCCAAAGGGGTCACCCATCACTTCTCAGTTCAACGGTTCTTGCCAGGAGGCAGGCATTTCAGTCTCATTGGCCCGGGTACTCGAGTCATGATAAATCGCATCTTGCTCATTGCTGTGATCATCGTGACGGCATTAACCAATGCCGCTGCGGATTGGCCACAGTTCCGCGGCCCGCAGGCTTGTGGCGTTGATGCCAGCAAGGCGCTGCCTACTAGGTGGAACGTCGAGACGGGTGAGAACATCCGGTGGCAGACGCCGCTGCCCGGCTTGGCGCACGCGTCACCGATTATCTCGGGTGAACGCATTTACGTGGCGACCGCCGTCGGCCCCGGTGATGCACAACTCAAGGTCGGGCTTTACGGGGACATCGGATCAGTGAATGAAACCAACGTGCATCAATGGCGGCTGCTCGCGCTTGATCGGTCTTCGGGAAAAGTGCTTTGGAACGTTGTCGGTCACGAAGCCGTTCCGCGGGTGAAGCGGCATCCGAAGTCAACGCACTGCAGTTCGACGCCCGCCACCGACGGGCGCCATATCGTGGCGATCTTTGGTTCGGAAGGATTGTTCTGTTTCAACACCGATGGAAAACTTCTCTGGAAAAAGGATTTGGGGCCGATGGACTCGGGCTTTTTCGCGGTACCGTCCGCGCAATGGGGTTTTGCCAGTTCCCCCATCATTCGCGACGGCAAGGTGATTGTGCTCTGCGATGTGCAAACGAATTCATTCCTCGCAGCATTCGACATCGGGTCTGGCAAAGAACTTTGGCGCACACCGCGGCGTGATGTGCCGACCTGGGGCAGCCCGACTGTCGTTGAAGCTGCCGGACGAACACAGATCGTCGTCAACGGCTGGCATCATTCCGGGGGATATGATTTCGCTACTGGCAAGGAACTGTGGCGACTCGACGGCGGCGGGGATATTCCCGTGCCGACTCCCATTTTTGCAAACGGGCTGATTTATCTCACGAGCGCTCACGGAAAGCTCCGGCCTATGCGGGCCATCCGGCC